>JAUSNX010000012.1 GCA_030656015.1 Methanobacteriaceae archaeon | reverse complement strand
AAAGACTGACCCATTTTATATTCTCTTAAAACCATGAAAAACACCATGAAAAAACTATAAACAACTAAATAAATAATAGAACAACCTACAATATAAAATTAACCCCACACAACAAAAAAAACAATTATGAGTCAACCTCATAATTATTTAAAAGATTATATTTTTTTATTTTATACTCACTTAATTCTTATTTTGTGTGTTTCACTTTAGAATCTTCATTATTAGAATTATATTTAACCAAAATAATTATAACTTATAACTTATAATTAATATATTAAATAATATTAATTATAGATAAAGGGACTTTAAATATGTGAAAGATGTTAATTTATTCTCATAAATATTTAATAACAATCTGTGGGAGGGTTTTTTTATGGGAGAAGTAATTTCAATAATTAATCAAAAAGGTGGCTGTGGAAAAACAACTACTGCTGTGAACTTATCAACTGCACTAGCCCTTATGGATAAAAAGGTTCTGGTAATAGATTTAGACCCACAAGGTAATGCTACAACAGGTTTTGGAGTTCAAAAAGGCGAACTGGAAAATACTATTTACACGGTGTTGAGCAGGCAAAATAACATGGAAGAAGTAATGATTCCTACTATTTTAGATGATTTGTACATTGTCCCCAGTAATATTTCACTTAGTGGGGCTGAAGTAGAACTTAGTAGGGAGATTGGATATCATTCTATTCTTCAAGATGCCATAAAAAGTGTAAAGGGAATGTTTGACTATATTTTAATTGATGTTCCTCCTTCTCTTGGCATACTCACCCTAAATGCACTGGTTGCATCAGATAGTGTTATCATTCCTATTCAGGCGGAATATTATGCTTTGGAAGGAATGGCTGACTTATTAAAAACTATAAATCTTGTTGAAGAGCGTTTAAAGACTTCAGCTAATATTAAGGGTATTTTAATAACTTTATACGATTCTAGGACACGTTTAGCCAGAGATGTTCACCAAGAGGTTAAGAAATATTTTGGTGAGGAAGAATACATATTTAAAACTACAATTCCACGTAATGTTCGTTTGGCAGAGGCACCTAGCTATGGAAAACCATGCATATTATATGATCAGGAAAGTGCCGGCACTACTGCCTATTTAAAACTGGCTCAGGAACTCATTAACCGGGATGGTTAATATGGCCCGTCGTAAATCTCCCCCATCAAAAAGCACGGGTCTAGGAATGGGCTTGGATGCTTTGATTAAGGCCAAAACCCGGGATGAGAATAATGAAACTGAAGAAAATCAACTAAAAAGTGGTTCTGATGAAATAGAAATATCTGAGGATTTAAAGAATAACAGATCTTCTAAATCTCAGAAATCTAGAAAATCTGTAAAAGCGGATTCATCTAAAACTAAAACCCCTGTTTCCAGACCTTCTGATAATTCATCTCCCAAAGTTGAAAAGCCAATTAAATCTTTAATTTCAAAATCTACAACTACCAATGACGCAGATGAAGCCGATTCTGCTGAAAATCAGAGAATAAATATGGTGATTAGTGATGTTAAAAAGAATCCCCGAATTACGCTATGGTCTTCTCGCTCAGCAGCTGTTTTAAGATATCTCAAAAAAACACAACCAGAATTTAGTATCAGTAAAGAAGCGTCAAAATTAATTGAAGAAGCAGTTGAAGAAAAATATCCTGAAATATGGGATCTTTTCGATGAGATATAGTTTATTTTTTTAAATTTCTTTAATTTTTTATAGATTTTTATTATAAGTTAAAAGTTATAACTTATAACATCTAAGTTATAATAAATTATTCATTTTGATATATTATTAGCTATATCTTAAAATCAATTTAAAAAATTTTAATTAAAAATAAGAAATTATCAGCTATTTATTAATTAAAAAAATCTAAAGGTGTTTGATAAATTCCTTTAAGTTTTATAAATGGTTCCGCACGTTTTACTGCAACACCTAACTTTTTTAATTCTTCCAATTTAGTAAATGTATGTTTTTTACGAATAGCAATTATTTTTCCAGCTGAAATAGTTCCAATCCCCGGGACCCGGATTAAATCATGATATGATGCATGATTGATTTCCACTGGAAAAATATCCATGGACCTAGCAGCAGAATACTTTGGATCTTCGTCCACATCTAAAAGTCCATTTTCCTTAAAAACTAGTTCTTCTAAATTAAAATTATATGAATTTAAAAGTGCATCGGCCTGATAAAGCCTATTAGGCCTATTATGGTGAGGTTCTGCTCTGGATTCTAGGGGAGTGTCTTCTAAAGGTTTAAAAGCACTAAAATAACTTCTTTTAACATCTAACTTATCATAAAGCCATTTAACTCTATTTAAAATATCTTCATCAGTTTCATCAGTGGCCCCTACAATCATCTGGGTGGTTTGGCCTGAAGGTGCATAAAGGGGATCTTTGTTATGGATATTTTTTATCCATTTTAGACGCCGCATAATGTCTTTTTGATAGTCTTTGGTACTGGAAAGTTCAGCCAGACCATCTGGAGTGGCAGCTTCAATATTAACACTAACTCGATTGGCCAAGCCCATGGCTCTTTTAATGAGGTCTTTTGATGAACCTGGAAGAATTTTAAGGTGTATATATCCAGAATAACCGTGTTCTAATCTTAGAAGTCGTGCCACTTCCACCACCTTTTCCATGGATGGGTCTATGTCTCCAGAAATTCCAGAACTTAAAAATAACCCTTCTACATATTTTTTTTGATAGTAATTCAAGAAAACGCGGGTTAATTCTTCAGGGCTGAGTTCCATCCGGGTAAAATTTCTTTTACTATGATTCACACAATACTTGCAATCATTAATGCACTTATTAGTCATTAAAACCTTAAATAGGGGAACTTGACATCCTCCGTGGGCAGTACTGTAGTAAATTCCAGGTAAATTTGGCCGAGAGCTTGTTTGGTGATTCACATAATCGCAGAGATCAAACTGGGCAGTATCACTTAGGACCTGCATTTTACGCATAGTATTCATTGAATAACAATTTGTTCGGATAACTATAATTGTCTTATGGTAGGCCATCTGGAAACTATTAAAATTAATTGAATGTATGTTGAAGATAACATGTGATGTACATATTTGTGGAATATCTTCTTGAAATTTAATTTCTACTTCAGAATTTTCTTAAAATGACCTTATTTTGGCTAAAACAGTATTTAATCGGATTTTTTTAAAATTGAAATATTTCTGAAATTTATTATAAATTCATTTTAATATCTAAAAACACCTTTAAACCTTGGGGTATGTTTTTTAAAAACTAATTAAATATAAATCGGTTTATATTGGCCTAAAAAAATAAAAAAAAACTTTATAAATGTTTTTAACATGAATTAAATATTTTAATGTCTTTTTTTAAAAAAATCATTTATAACCTTTTTTTACTTTAAAAACTAATTAATAACGTCTTTTTGATGTCAAAACTGACCATTTGGCCATATTCAAATTGGATTTAAGTGATGGTGGGTAATTGTAAAACTAAATAAAAAGCCTTTTTTTACAAAAAGAGTATAATAAGCTAGTATTAGGTTCAAATTACAATTCATTGCCATACATAAACAATTTCTTTTTTAAATACGTTTTTAAAGTGCGTTAAAGGAAAAAAGAGCCTTAAAACTTCTTTTTTTCTAATTTTTGACCAAAACCTTTATATGCAATGTAACGTCAATTAGCAATTGTCTGGAAGATGCTCTTAATTGAGTATTTTCAAAATTTGGACATGGAGGCGGGCATAATTACGCGACGACTTATTATGGCCGTGGCACTAGTATCCTGTATGGTAGTGTCAGGTGTGCCGATTTTTGGAGAACTTAGCTCCAAAAACGTAGATACTACTAAAATAACTGCACAGGTTGTTAAAGCACCTGCAGTAAATGCATCTTATTTCTATGTTACAAAAAAGAAAAAAACCAAGAAAAAATCTACTAAATCTACTTTACCAAATGTGGGAGCAACCAGTGTTACAGCAACTTCCCAATATGTAGACTCCACAGCTAGATGTTCTTGTAGCTTACACAAAGATTACAAATTACATTCAGAACAATTTAAAAATTACTGTCCCTACTGTAAAAAGTCAGGAAAACTAAAATACGAACGGGGAAGGTCATGTCCTGAAGGTATGTGGGTATGCAGTAACTGTGACGCGGATTTCTGTCTGGTTCATGGAAAATCTCATGTAACCAAGGCAAAATACTTAACCAAATCTTAAGTCACGGTATGGATAGAGTTAAATTCTATCTTTTCATTTTAATTTAATTAAGAATAAAATTAATTTAGAATATTAATTAGAATTAATTAATATTAAAAATTACTTAATTTATTAGTAAGAATTCACTTTATTTCTAAATATTTTTCTTTTTATCAATGCCCTATTTTATCACACCGATTTAAAATATCATCATTATATTAAATATTTAAATAAAATGTGAGTTGATTATAGACTATGAGAATAGTATTGGCTGGGACTGGAAGTGCTGTGGGGAAAACTACAATTTCCACGGGTATAATGAAAGCATTATCAGAAGAAACTAAGATTCAACCATTTAAGGTTGGACCAGATTATATTGATCCTACTTATCACACCTTGGCCACAGGAAATAGGTCTCGTAATTTAGACTCATTTTTCATGTCGGATGGCCAGATAAGAGAGGCCTTTGAAAGGGCTATGGCGATTACAGCTTCGAAAATGGGAATAATTGAAGGTGTCAGGGGTCTTTATGAAGGAATTAGTCCTACAGGAGATGTCGGAAACACAGCATCTGCAGCTAAAGCTCTGAATTCTCCTGTCATTTTGATTTTAAATGCTAGAAGTCTGGTAAAAAGTGCGGCAGCAGTAGTACTAGGATTTAAATCCTTAGATCCTGAGATAAAGATTGAGGGAGTAATTTTAAATCATGTCAAAAATCAGCGCCATTACTTGAAGGCTAAAGAAGCGGTGGAAAAGCTGACCAATACTCAAGTAATTGGGGGCATACCCCGGAGCGATTCTTTGACTGTAGAGCAAAGACATCTGGGCCTGGTTCCTGCGGTTGAAAGGGAAAATTTATTAGGGTTTATCGAAAAATGGGGTCAGGTAGTAAGTGAAAACATTGATCTTGATGCTTTGAAAGATATTATGAAAAGTGATGGAAAGATTCCTGCAGAACGCGAACAACTCTGGAAAAAGGAAAATACCAAAAAAGTGAAAATCGGGGTGGCCCAGGATGAAATTTTTACTTTCTATTATCAGGAAAATTTAGAAGCTCTGGAAGATAACCACGCTCAAATAGTTCCTTTTAGTCCTTATCATGATGAAAATCTCCCTGATGTGGATGCACTTTATATAGGTGGGGGTTATCCTGAGATATTCTCTAAAGAACTGGAAAAAAATTATTCCATGCGTAATTCCATTAAAAAGTTCCATTTAGATGAAAGGCCAATTTATGGTGAATGTGGTGGGTTAATGTACCTTACAAAATCTATTAATGGGCATAAAATGTGTGATGTATTCCCTTATCCCTCCCTGATGACGGATAAAGTTCAGGGATTAAGCTATGTTATTTCTGAGGCTCAGCAAGATAATATAATCTCTAAAAAAGGAGATATCTATAGAGGTCATGAATTTCACTATTCTAAAGTGGATATTAGTGCAAATACAACCATTAATCCGAAATTTGCATTTAAAATTCTTCGTGGAAGGGGAATAATAGATTCAAAAGATGGAATAATATCTAAAAACACGGTGGCTAGCTATGTGCATACTCACGCTGCAGCATGTCCTGGCTTTGCTTCTAACTTAACTAAAAACGCTTGGGAAATCTAATAAATGTAAAATTATTAAATTAATGCTATTTAATCCATTATATCTGTGTTTAATTGATAATTAATTATTTCAAGGCCGATAACATGAATTTAACTAATAAAATTGACGTATTTTCTCCTTATTTAATTATATTTGCCATATTTTTGTACGTATTATTTGGATTGGTCGGATTTTTTTATCAAATAAAGGGATTACAGGCACCTTCTATAGGGGTTTATTTCTATATTTTATTTGGCTGCTGTTTTTTTCTTTTGGGAATAATTTTTCCTAAGATATTCTATAAACTCAACTTTAAAAGATTTAAAAATTTAAATAACTTTTTAAATCAATTATATTCTCAAAAAGAATATTTAATAAATAATCTTAATCAAAATAAATCTCCAGATAAATCGAACAATATTAAAAAAAGCTTTTTTAAAAGTTTTTCTCTTCTAGAACTAGTAATTTTAGCCATAGTTATATTGGGATTATCTCTCCAAGCTATTAATTTGATTTATTCAGGAGGCATACCCCTTTTAAGTGGTTATTTGAAGGCTAAAGCAGTCACTAAAATATGGATATTTTCTTACCTCTTGTTTCTACCGGGAATAAATATTTTGCTGGCCCGATTCAACAGGAGCTATTATTATATTCTATTTATTCTTGGAATAGCTATTTTTGCCTTGACTGGCTATAGGACTACCACCATCGTTATAATTTTAAGTGTATTCATTACTTTATATTACACTCGAAATTTCTCTAAAAATCTTAAATGGATATATTTCGCTATTTTTATTATTGGTCTGGTTGGAATAGGCCTTTTAGTAGGATATATATCTGCTAAATCTATTGAATGGCAAACTTGGACTTTAAATCCATTGGAATTATTTTTTTACCGAGCAGGATATACCCTCACAGTTTTTAACACCTTAATTGGGATGCAAGGGGCGACCCATGGAACATTAACCTATTATTCCCTCACTGGATTTTTCCAGGCAGCTGATCCACGGGCTATTGTAGGGGAAGTGGTTCTGGGATACAAACACTCTGCTACATCAACTATATTTGGCCCAGCCCTTTTAGATTTCGGGGTCTGGGCTCTGGCCTTGCAAATGTTCTTTTTAGGTCTGATTCTTAAATTAATGCATTTAATTCAAAAAGTAAAAAAAGGAATTTTTACAGTATTTTATGCCATAATATTGGCCCAAACATTGGTATGGATTGAAACAGGCCCCACAGATTTGGTTGTATGGATATTCTATCTTATTTCTATTCTTTTGATTCTATATGCTTATTTCAATCATAGGAATTATATGAATGGATATGAACTTGATGAAGTGATGGGAAATGACATGAAGCGGGAAGACCCATGAAAATTGCAGTTGCAGCTGAGCTAGCTCCTGCTAAAACCATAATCCCAGTTCTGGAAAAACTAGATGCTGAAGTTATGGGATTGGCACATGGAAATGGTGCTGAAGAACTTTTAACTCAATATTGTTCTGAAATTTATTCTATTGGCCAGGGTCGTGGTGCAGGGGCCCAAAAAAGATCCAATTCAAAGATTGGATATTTGGTGATGAAAGACATCATAAAAACGGCTCAAGCCATGCGAGGAAAGGGAATTGATTTATTAATCACTTGTGGGAATGCAGGAGATGTTAGAAAAGGACTTTCTGCAGCTAATTTACTTAGAATACCGACTTTGCATATTGAACAGGATATTTACAATCCTATTGAAATGATTTCCTTCGCGGATATGGTTACAGCACCATCTAAGGACTATCAAAACTATTTAAAGAATCAATACTCCATAAAAAATGTGAAAAATATTGGTGGATATCCTATGGCCTCATTTATAGATAAAATGAATCTAATGGATAAAAATAAATTGAAAGATTTATATGATGTTGATGAATTTATTTTAGTGGCCCTTGGTGGCGATTTAAAAGCCTATCAAATCCCTGATTTAATAAAAATAATTGAATCTTTAGATAAGACTACTTTAATTGTCCCGTTCCGATTTGAAAGGGATTATGTAAAAAGTCTAATATCTCCTTCATTTTCTTCTAAAATAAAAGTTTTAGAGGGCTTTGTTGATCTTCCCAGTATTATGAATGCTTCTGATTTGTTAATCTATGGGGCCGGAATGGGAATAACCATTGAAGCAGGTGTTTTGAATGTTCCATCTATCAAAATAGCAGGATTCCATCACAAACATTCCAGTGTTGATTTGGCCCGAAAATTAGGAATTAGTGTAGCAAAATTAGAAAATATTCCTCAGGAAATGGAGAATGTCAATGCACCTGTTGGTGGCTCAGAAATGGTAAATCATGCTGAAAAATCAGTTGACAATTTGCTGGATATTATTAATCATTTTGAAGACTTAAAAAAATCTAAGAGTGGTTTTAAAACCTTAAAAAAGATTTGGAATGCTCGGTCAGAATTTAGATAGTTAAAATTAAAATCGTTTATTTTCTATTTTTTTTTTAATGTTTTATTTACAAAATTTATTATATAATTATTATTACTTTTTAAAACAATAATATTAAATATAATAATACTTATTAACTAATTATTACTAAAAAGGTTGTAAGTATTATGAATACTCTTTCAGATGATAATTCTATAAAATCAGAAATCGTGATGCAAAGTACTAGCTATAATTGTGGCCCGGCAGCACTAGCCACGGTACTTCAGAAAATGGGAATAAAATGTAATGAAAATGAATTGGCTAAGATGGCTGGCACTGATGATACGGGGACTACTATGTATGGATTAATGAAAGCTGCCATAAAAAAGGGATTGAATGCTCGTGGAATGAGAATTCATGCTAAAAATTTGGATTCTGATAATATAGTATTTCTGAATATTGATGGAAAATGTCATTACAGTGTAATTAACCAAATAAATGAAAATACAGTGATTTTATCTGATCCAGCCCTGGGAAAAATTGAATTGACCAAAAATTACTTTTTTAAGATATATTCTGGCAATGCACTAATTGTATATAAATAAAATATATTCGGTAAAACATATTGAAACTAATTTCTGACCGATTTTTCTCATATCAAAGTCAAATTTGCTCCCAGAAAGATGGAATAAATTTAATCACCAATTTTCATTAATATGCTGGCACGATTCATACTACTAATATAAAAACTTACCCATTGCACTTAAATCAAAAAGTACTTAATATCTCAATCGATAACACATTTTGGTGATATAATGGTTGTAAAAATCGGTATAATTAAATGTGGTAACATCGGTACTTCTCCTGTCTTGGACTTATTACTCGACGAGAGAGCAGACCGACCAAACATAGACGTATGTGTAATAGGATCTGGGGCTAAAATGAACCCAGAAGAAATCGAAAAAGCCGTACCATTAATGCTTGAAATGGAAAGGGACTTTGTCATATTCATAAGCCCTAACCCAGGTGCTCCAGGACCTGCTAAAGCCAGAGAATTATTATCTGATGCAGATGTCCCTGCAATCATCATAGGTGACGCTCCTGGTCTACGATCCAAAGAAGAAATGGAAGAACAAGGTTTAGGTTACATTATTGTGAAGGCCGACCCAATGATCGGTGCACGAAGAGAATTCCTGGACCCAACTGAAATGGCTTCCTTCAATGCTGATGTAATTAAAGTATTAGCTTTAACTGGTGCTTACAGAGTTGTACAAGACACTATTGATGCAGCAGTAAATGCTGTTGAAGCTGGAAGTGCAATTGAATTACCTAAAGTGGTAATTTCCCGAGATGTAGCTGTTGCAGCTGCTCAATTCTCCAGCCCATACGCTAAAGCTAAAGCCATGGCTGCCTACGACATCGCTACCAAAGTAGCTGATATTGACGTCGAAGGATGTTTCATGACTAAAGATGCAGAAAAGTACATACCAATCGTAGCTTCTGCTCACGAAATGATTACTACTGCTGCTAAACTCGCTGCTGAAGCAAGAGAAATTGAAAAGGCCAATGACACTGTTGTCCGAACTCCACACGGTGGAAAAGGACAAACCATGGCTAAATCAGTTTTAATGGAAAAACCACAATAATTGTGTTTTAAAGCGGTCCTCTGGACTGCTTATTTTTTGTTTTTTTGAAATCATACATATCTTAATAAATTATATTCTATGTCTTGATTTTACTTTTTGGCCAATTTTAGCCTTCCAATAAGTCTTATTCTTTTCAATACTTTCATTTAATAAATATTTAAACTGGTTTTATTTTTTAGTAAATATTTTATTGAAATCTTCAAACTTCGAGAATTAAATAGAAACCTTAAAGTATTATTTTCTATAATTATTCTTAGTAAATTAATACTTTAATATTCTTGAATTTGGAGGTGAAAAGGATTACAAATACAACTAATAATCTTAAAAGTCCAGTAATTGTTTTATTTATATTACTGGTATTCGGAATAATTTCCTTAGCTTCTATAGGTGATGTTTCTGCTAATCCAGGCATTATTTATGTGAATGATTCCTCAGGAAATGATAGCTGGGATGGTGAATCAGATGTGTGGGATGGAATAAGTACGGTGGGGCCTAAAAAATCTATTAAAAATGCTACAGGAACCGTATCTGATGGAGGAATAGTTAATATCGCTGATGGACTATATTCTGGGGAGAATAACAATAATATAACTCTTGATAAGAATATGACTATTCAAGGCCAGAGCCGTGATGGCACTATCATAAATGGGACTAATTCTGCCCAAATATTTCTGATTAAATCAAATATAACAGTTATTATCATGAATTTGACTATTACTAATGGTAATGGCTCAATCGGAGGTGCTATCTATAATAATGGGACTTTGAGCTTATTAAAAACATCTTTTACATTTAACAAAGCAGGATTAGGCGGTGCTATTTTTAATTATGGTAATTTGACTATCAATGATGGTATTTTTAACAATAACTTTGCAACATATGATTCCGGAGCTGTTGGTGGTGCTATTCTTAATTTAGGAGATTTAAAAATTATTCGCAGCGTTTTTAACAATAACTCTGCCAGTAATTTAAATGGAATATCCTATGGTGGTGCTATTGGTAATTATGGGAATTTAAGTGCCAATGAAAGTGAATTTGTGAATAATGAAGCTAATCTTCTTGGTGGAGCCATAGATAATGGAGGTAAGTTTATTTCTAATAAAGTCTCATTTTCAAGGAATTCTGCCACTGGTGGAGGGGCCATATCAAACCAGGGTAATTCTACTTTATCTGATTGTGAATTCTTATTAAATGTTGCAGAATATGGTGGTGCTGTTTACAATATCGGAAATTTGACCATTAATGCAAATAATTTCACAAATAACTTAGTTAATAGTTTGAATAATGATACGGGATGTTTCGGTGGCGCTATTTTTACTGGAGCTGGCGCTTTAATCATCAATTCAAGCAAATTTACAAATAATACTGCAAAAAGTTCTTATAATGATACAACTTATTGTGGTGGTGCTATTTCCAATTATGAAGGCACAACTTCCATGAGGAACTGTGAATTCACTGGTAATCTGGCAGATAGTGGGGCTGCTATTTCTAATATGGGCTATTTAATTGTTAAAAATAGTATATTCGTAGAAAACACTGCCACCAGTGGTTTGGACGATTTAGCTTTTGATGGTGGTGCCATTTCTAATTACGGTAATTCTAGTGTCTATGATAGTAATTTCACTGATAATTATGCGGATCTGGGCGGGGCCATTTCTAACTGGGCCAATTCCACAGTAAACGTATCTGGCAGTGTTTTCAGAAGGAACGGCGCTAATATGAATGGTGATGTTTTCTACAATGAAGGCATCCTAAGGGTTCACTTCTGTCAGATCATGGAAAATGGTATGGACGGATACTATCCAGAAGATATATACAATGAAGGAGGCTCCGTTGATGCTCGATACAACTGGTGGGGTTCCAATCAAAATCCATCAGATCGTGTTGTTGATTCCAATGTTTCTTCCTGGCTGGTTTTAAGATTTAATCCGAGCACGGCTGTTATTAAAAATGGCGGAATTGCTGTACTAACGGCAGACTTACTCCATGATGTTAATGGCGTCTACCACGACCCGAACAATTGCCATGTTCCAGATGGTATAGTGGTGAAATTTTCCTCTAACTTAGGAACAATTGGAACCACATATGTTTCCATGATTAACGGCGTGGCCAGATCTACTTTAAAAGGCGGTTCAAAAGCAGGATATGCTGATGTTGCAGCCAGTACTGGTAGTCAGAGTATACATAAATCGGTTAAAATAGATTTAATTCCACCTAAGGTGACTTATACATATCCTAAGAAGTCTGCTACTGGTGTTCCAAGAACAAAGATCATTTATCTTAAATTCAGTGAAAACATTAAATTAGGTATCAATTGGTCTAAGATTATAGTGAAAGACAAATATGGAAAAATAGTCAATATATCCAAGTGGATTTCAGGAAACATTCTTTACATAAAAACCAGCAACAAAAGAAGCATTAATTCCTATTACTCGGTTTACATACCTTCTTCATCAATAAGTGATCTTGCAGGTAATGCTTTGTCTCCAGGATATGTCATTAAATTCAAAACAGGAAGATATTAATCTTCTTTTTTCTTTTTTTTAATTAAAGTATCTGCAAATTAATTCAAGAACTTTCATGATTTAAAGTAGGCTATTAATCTGATTTAAAATATTAATAAATAAATATATATTTAATATTATTCTAATATCAATTAATAAATCATTAAATGAAGGTAAAAATAATGATAGAAAACCTCATAGAACGCTTCTTCAAGGCGGCCACCATGGAAAGATGGAATGATCATATCCGGCCTGTGCAGCTTACAGAACTGGATAAACAGGCCCATAAAATGATTATAGCATATGTTTTAGCCAAGATTGAAGAAGATAGCCGAGGAAAAGATTCTATTAATTGGATTAATCTCATTGAAGGATTTTTATTTGATTTTTTACATAGATTAGTTTTAACGGACCTAAAACCATCTGTATTTCATCGAATGATGGATGAAAAGAGAGAAGAACTAAATCAGCATGTTTTAAATGAATTGAAACATGACTTAAACGGGTTTAAGGATACATCTTTTGAAGAAAAATTTAAAAATTATCTTTCCAGTAGAGAAAGCACTTTGGAAAAGAGAATTCTTCGAGCAGCCCATTATTTAGCCACTAACTGGGAATTTAAGATAATCTATAATACGGCTCCATTTATCTATGGAATTGAGAAAACTAAAGAAAGAATAGAGAACCAGATTGAAGATCACTATGATTTAATAGGTGTTCAAAAGATTATGTTGGAGAAGAAGTCATTCGGATTCGTTGATCTTTGCGGACAGCTTAGATTCCAGAAAAGATGGGCACACTCGCCACGAATTCCGGAAACATCTGTTTTGGGCCATATGTTGATAGTCGCTACCACTTCTTATCTTTGTACCTTGGAAATGGGAGTTAAAGCATGTGAAAAACGAATTTATAACAACTTTTTCGCAGGATTATTCCACGATTTGCCAGAAGTAATGACTAAAGATATAATTTCACCGGTGAAGCGTTCAGTTAAAGGACTGGATGATATTATAAAAGAATATGAAGATTATCAAATGAAAGAGGAATTATTACCTCTTCTTCCCAAGACCTGGCATGAAGAGATGCTTTATTTCACGGGTGATGAATTTAAAAATAAAATTAAGGATTCTGAAAATATTAAGTTCGTTTCATTTAATGATTTAAATAAAAAATACAACAAAAATGAATATTATCCTTTAGATGGGGAACTGGTCAAGGCCTGTGATCAACTAGCAGCCTTTGCCGAGGCCAAGATTTCTATTCGTCATGGAGTCACTTCTAAAGATTTGGAAGATGCTCAAAAAAGCATTATGGGTGATTGGAAATCTAAAAAAGTTTCTGGCAACGATTTTGGCCATATTTTCCATAGTTTAGAGGAATTGATTGAAGAATAATTAAAGAATAATTATTTAGGGGATTACAATGTTTTCAAAATCAGAAATAGATAGTATATTTGATGAATACAATGAAATAAATGTTTCTTCCACAGCTAAATTGTCTGAAATTAAGACGAAAGATCTTACAGATTCCACACAGGAAGATGTTTCACATTACATAGATTATATTAAGTTTCAGATTAATAAAATTGACTTGGTTTTAGACAAAATTGAGCATGTTTTGGATAATTACAACCAACTGGACATTCATATAGAATCATATGAATTAAGTGACATGGAAAGAGAATTGATTTTACTGAGAAAAGAATATAGTTCTTTGATTTAATTATTATTCTTTTTTATCTTTTTTAAGAATTAATTAAATTTTTATTTTAATTTCTTTTTAAAATAACAAATTCAAGACAATAAACAATTCCCATATGGAGCATATATACTTAAGCCGATTATTTTATATTTTCGTTTAGCTACACTTTATAAAACAGAGGAAGAACTAATAATTCCACAAGATATAACTAAATTATCAATTTACAGAAAGGATAAATAAATTAAATTGCTATGGAAACTAAAGCCATAATCAGTAAATTAATATCATATAAAAAACTAAAACCCAGAGTTTTTTTTATTTTATAATATCTGACCAAAAATTTACAATTATCATAATATGCCTTTAGTACTAGGTATTTGATCATGTTCCACTTGTAAAGCGTCCTTAAGAGCTCGGGCCAGTGCCTTAAAAAGTGCTTCAATCTGGTGGTGGTCATTTTCACCTTCTACCTTGGCATTAATATTTATTCTGGCGCTGCTGGCAAAGGATTCTAAGAAATGTTCCACATTCTCAGTGGATAATTCACCAACTTTTTGCTGGGTAAATTGCATATCCATTACACAATAGCTTCGGCCACTTATATCCACGGCCACCATGGCCAATGCTTCATCCATGGGTACCAATGAATGGGATATTCTGTTTATCCCTTTTTTATCGCCTACTGCCTGGTTAAATACTTCGCCTAAAAGTATTCCCACATCTTCCACGGTGTGATGGTCATCTACGCTCACATCACCGGTGGCCTTAATTTCTAGATCGAAAAATCCATGTCTGGCAAATGATTCTAACATGTGGTCAAAGAATTCCACACCGGTTTGGATATCATAATTTCCCTGACCATCCAAATCTAGAATGATTTCAATATCAGTTTCAGAGGTTTTCCTGCTTAATTTCATTTTCCTTTTGTTCATTAGCATCCCTTACGATTTTTATAGCATCTGCGCGACATTTACTGGCGCATAATGTGCAAACATGGCATAAAGTTAAATCTTTTATTTCAGCTTTCCCTTCAGAATTCTTTTTCCAGATTCTATATCCTTTTGGACAGATTTCCAGGCAGTTACCGCAACCAGTGCACTTTTCTTGATCAACTTCTATTCTCATAAACATTCCTCGTGATATAATGATAACTGATAACTTATAAGTTACAACTTATAACTAGCTATTTAATGAATTTCATACTATTGTAATCAGCCTTTAACTACAGATAGTGAAACTGCCTTAAACCCTATGAAAACAACTTTTCCCAGATCTAATCCTAACTTTTCTCTTGAAAATTCTGTAACATCAACATCTAGAGTTTCTTTGTTATTTAATTGGATTTCAAGTCTTACCATATCATCATGAAGTTTTAAACCTACTATTTTCCCCTCGATTATATTTCTAACACTGGATTCTTGAGGTTCGAGCATTATAATGATGTCTTCTGGACTTATAAGGAGAATTATATCATCATCAATTTTAAAATCCACATTTAGGGGCAATACTATGTCTTCACCATTGAAGTCAATATGCATTACTTTTCCTTCTTCATCAATTAAAGAAATTTTTCCGCCCAATTCATTAGTCTGGGAAACTTTTTGAAGAACTTTTTCAATTTTGGTGTATTCTTTCACAATCTCTTTACCCAGTGAAGATAATTTGCTCCCTCCTCCACCTCCACGTCCCCCGCGAGTGGTGAAAACAACTTCATGGCCCATGGTTTCTTCCATTACTTCAATGTATTTTAGGGCAGTTCTATAGGGGGTCCCTGTTTTTTTGGAGGCATTCATAATAGAGCCACAATTATCAATTTTCTTTAAAAGCTCAAACCTGCGGCTATCCATGAGCATGTTCTTGCCATTAATATTTAAATTGTACTCTGCTTTCCGTGCCCTAGTCATGATAAAACCTCTTAGTTTATTATAGGGAATACTTTTCTATAAACTTAACCAATTTTTCGTTGATACTGGATAATGGACCTAATTTAGTTCCCATCCGGCGCATCATACGGATGTCTCTTTTTTCAAATCCTTTTAAAAATGTAAAAGCTATTACATATATTATTGGTGCAATTATAATAGCTAGAATCAGCCCGAAGATTGTTTGGGGGATAAAAAACATTCCTAATCCCATGACTGCAGATGCTAAAGTTATTTTAGCAAAGGACATAAATGGTAACTTCACTTCAGTAATTTTGTAGGTTTTCCACAAAATGGGGATCATTATAACAAACGCAGTAATAGTTGTAGCCAATGCAGCACCAATTATTCCGTAAAATTGTATGAGGAACCAGTTCAAAGTTATATTTACCACGCTACCTACTACTAAAATGTACATGGGTAATCTGGGATAGCCTAATCCCTGGGCTATACTAGAAGAGACCATGAATAACGTATAAAATGCCATTCCAATTACTAGTATGCTTAATGCTCCTGCCCCATATACATAATTAACACCAAAAAGAAGCTCCAAAAGAGGACCAGAAAAAATAGCAATACCAATACAGAGAGGAAGAACAGTTAAAACTACCATACGATAAGATTGAACTATATAAGTTGTTAATAATGCTTTATCTTTCAAAGCAAAGGCTTCAGACGCGGCTGGAAGTACTGCCGTAGCTACTGAGAGAGAAATTACTAGTGGAAGGCGAGCTATAGGATCCACGGCGTTATAATAACCACTAAATTTGGTAGCCATAAAAATTCCCAATATAAATATACTTGCTCCATAAATAGACATTTCAGATAATGCGGTGATGATAACGGGTATGGAGAATATTAAAAGAGTCTTGATAAGCCCCAGTTCTTGCCTAAAATTGAATTTATGTTCTGGATCAAGAGATGGTAGATATTTCCACATATATTTTCTAAAAATGATGATTGCAGAAACTGCAGAGGCCATAAATCCTATTCCTGTCCCAATCACAGCTCCTGCGGCGTAAAATCCGAGCATAACTAGAATGACTGCAAAAACAATCATGAAAACTTGTTCCACTGCTCGGGTAATTACCACATATTCCATTTTATATATTCCCTGGAATGCGCCTCTGAAAGCCCCAACTATAACGCTGAAAGGAGTTATTAGTGCTACTGCTTGAAGAGGAAGAGCTGCAGCGGGCTTATGCCATATATTATTGGCTATCATTGGCCCAATGAAAAACATAACTATGGAAAATAAAATTCCCAGAAACATCATAAATTTTAATGATGTGAAAACCACCTGACTGGCCATTTGGTCTTCTTCAAGGGCTTTATGCTGAGAAACATATTTGGCGATTGCTGGAGGCAGTCCTCCGGCGGATAGGACCTGAAATACTCCTTGGAAAAATAAGGTGTATCCTAATATTCCGTATCCTTCAGGGCCCAGCATTCGGGCCATTAAAAATCGATATACGTAACCTCCTACTCTAAATAGGAGATTACTAATCATTAAGAGGAAACTTCCTCTAAGTAGCTTTGCTGTGCCCTTACTTGTACTCATTGAATCACCGGGAAATCATATTTAGTCGAGTATGATTTCGTAAAATAAATAAAATTTAATTAAACTAAATATTATTTAGAATATTAGTTTATAAACTTGCTTAATGGCTGGTATATTTTTAATAGTTTTTGCCTAAAATAAACTAACATAAGAAATAATTTAGGAATAAAAAAATACTAAAATCAAGGTTTTTTATGAGTTTCCGGATTATAATTTTCTAGATATCTTGCAAACATATGCACGGTTTTTCGTAATGTCCGGAAACCTTCTTTATCTTCCTTAACGCCATCAAGTGAATCCTTAGACCATAAACAGGCCCCTAAATTGGCCCCAAAGGATCCCCCGCTCACGGGAATTACTCCACTTAATATGTAGTAGGTGTGAATTTGTAGCAGGGCCATCTCCTGACCACCGGAACGGTCGCCGCCCACAGCAATACCCATTCCAATTTTTCCCCGTAGAGAATCGTAATCTGCTGCTCCTAAGGCTCGGCACCGGTCCATTATACACTTTATTTGTCCGCTTACTCCACCATTATACATGGGGCTGGCTATTATAATTCCCTGTGCATTATTCAGTAATTCATATACTTCGCTCATGTCATCTTTTAGGAAACACTCTTTTTTTCTTAGACAGTAATCGCAGTGCTTGCAAGGCCCAATATTTTTGCCTCTTACTCCATAAAATGTTGTTTCAAAACCCTTATCTTCCAACATGGTGAGAGCTTCTTTTAAAACGTGATCTGTGGCCTTTTTTCTTGGACTGCCGCATATTCCCACTATCATGATGATTACCTCGTCAAATCTTAAAAAAATTTATAAGAATTATATAGTTAGAGATTAGTAGCTTTATTCTAATAAAATTTAGCTTTTAATACTATATTTAAAAAAATATAATTTTAAAAAACGATTATTTTGCCATAAATATCATAAATAAGAATGGTAAAAAAATAAATGAAATAAATAGAACAAAAAAGTAAAAAAATAAATAAATCGAGTTATCAATCAATTAAGATTAAATAGACTCGTCTTCGTCAAGGGCCAGTCGCATGGTGTCTGGGTCTTGAGGCATGTGTTCCAGGAAGTCTTCTGCAGATCTACGGACATCTCTGGACCCTATAATGTAACGACCCACTACAATAATGTCAGCTTCACTGTCTAAAGCTTGTTCAACTTTGTTAGGAGTAATTCCTCCAGCCACAGCTACTAATCCATTGGCACCGAGGCTTTCTTTAATTTCTCCGATGTTACCCCATTCAGTCATTTCTCCAGCTTCTTCTCCTCTTTCAGCTTTCATAGTTTCTAAGTCCACATTTCGGTGAAGTAGTACGATATTAGGCATGAAATTCAAGCTTTTGAGTTTTTCCACAAAGTTATCCACGTTCATCATGTCCAGTATGGAGTAGATACCTTGCTTTTGAGCTTCATGTATTGCTTTTTCAATGGATTCTATGGTACCAAGTCCAGAAATAGCTACAGCATCTGCAGTCTCATCAGCAGCCATTTTAACTTCAATACGTCCTACATCGAGAGTTTTTAAATCAGCAATGATAAAGGCGTCTTTTCTCAGTTCCCGGATCTTGCTTACAATACCTACTCCGAATTTCTTAACTAGAGGGGTTCCAGCTTCCAGTAATATTCTTTCCCGGTCAGGTAAAGTGTTAATGATTCTTTCCATTTCATCCATGTTGTCCAGGTCAAGAGCAACTTGTAGATATGGTGGGTTCCATAATTTAACGGCCTTGAATCCCATTATTGGGTGGCTTCCTCTATCTTTTTCAGCCATTACCTTTTTCATAGATGGATATCCATCCATAGCTCGTTGAATAGCTAATTTAGTAGCTCCGTAGTTGTACTGGTAAATTTTCCTAAAGTCTTCAGCTTCCGGGTGTATAAATACACTGGCCATAATTACCAGATCTTCTGCCTGGTCTTCAGGAATAATCCCTTCACTTACAGCATCTGCCACAGCTCTTCCCACTGCAGTCTGTGCTGGACCAAATATTTTATTTGCGTCTTTTAAATCTCCTACAGTTACCTTAGGGATTATGAGAGTAGCTGGTTTGGTCATTAGATTAGGCCTGATGACAGATAACAATGGGGTGTGTCCCAGAGAAAGTTGGGTCATTCCATTTACAAAAGCAGCACCGGCAGGGCTTTCTTTATCTCCAATAATTAAATCAACGTGAGCGATTTCATTTCCGCTTCCAATTAAAGCTTCACCTATTTTATACATTAAAGTCCTCCTTTATAGAATTTCATGGTTTTTTGATTATAATATTAATATAAACCATTGAATGATAATCCAATCAAAAATATAGTTTTATTTATATATAATTATTATTTATTTAATCCATTTATATTTTCTATGGTAGTAGTAGAAAAATTAGCAAATAAAAAGAGTTTCCATGTTTGTCTTTAAAAAAATAATTTTAAAAAATATTTGAATAAAAATTAAAAAATAGTAGAATTGTTGTGTTTATGTTTCTGGTGTATTGTTAGGCTTGATATAGGGAGTAGTATTGTGTTTAGTTGTGTTATGACTGGTATTATTTGTTTTTTTCTTGTAGGCCACCTTATGGCTTGGCTCTTCAGTAGAGTTACTGTTATTAACTGAGTAAGAAGTATTGGTAGTTGTATTATTGCCTAATGCTAGGGTACTATTATTTAGGTCTTCTGACGGACTTATTAAGAAAATTGCATTTACTCCGGCCAGCAAGACAACTATGACGGCCATAAATGCTATGACAACAGTTTTATAATCCATTTTATCACCTTAATGAAATTTAGTAAAAATATGTTGATAGTTATCAATCTTTTATTTTAGATAATCAATGATGATATTTATATATATCGAAGATAATTTTTTAATCATTTATAAAGCTTATTTTTAATAAATAACTGATTTTAAAGTAAAATTTATTTAATAAACGGGCCTTATTGGATTGTAGAAATTATAAAAAATTATTAAAAAATATATCTCTTTATTTAGCTTATTTACATTATAAAATCCACTAAAAATTAACAAATGAACTCTATTTGCTGATTAGCATTAAAAAAAATAATTTAAAAGTTAAAAAAGAATAAGATTAAATCTTTAATCTTATTTTTTCAATTTCAATACATTAATTTTGGTACTTTAATGATTACTTGCTGTCTTTAGGAAGTTTACCATTCAAATAATCATCGTATCCTTGTAAATCAAGCATTCCATGGCCTGAGAAGCTGACCACAATTGTTTTTTCTTCTCCAGTTTTCTTACACGCTTTAGCTTCGTCAATAGCCACTTTAATAGCGTGGCAAGTTTCTGGAGCAGGTACTACTCCTTCTGCTTTAGCAAAAGTGATTCCACTTTGGAAAACTTCATCTTGAGTTACAGTTCTACCTTCTATAAGACCTTCTTTAACCAGTAAAGCTACTTGTGGAGACATTCCGTGGTAACGGAGTCCTCCGGCATGTACTGATGGGGGCACAAAGCTGTGGCCTAGGGTGTGCATTTTCATTCGAGGAGTCATCTCACCAGAATCTGCAAAGTCATAACAATACTCTCCCTGGGTAAGTGTTGGACAGGAACTTGGCTCGGCTGCTATAAATTTACAGTCAATTTTCTCATCAATTTGGTCTTTAATGAATGGGAAAACAGCCCCACCAAAGTTACTTCCTCCACCTACACAACCAATCATGACATCTGGACTTTCATCAGCAATTTTTAACTGTTTTTTAGTTTCCAATCCAATAACTGTTTGGTGGAGCAATACGTGGTTTAAAACACTTCCTAAAGTGTAGTAAACCTTATCATCTTGTAATGCTTCTTCCACAGCTTCTGAAATAGCAATACCTAATGAGCCGGGGTGATCAGGATCTTCAGCCAATATTTTTCGCCCATATGCAGTGTCTGGGCTTGGTGAGGGGATAACATTTCCACCATATAATTGCATAATGGTTTTACGGAAAGGTTTCTGGTTGAAGGATACTTTTACCATGTACACTTTACATTCCATCTCCAGCATGGAACATGCCAGGGATAAAGCAGTTCCCCATTGTCCAGCACCAGTTTCAGTAGTTAAACGTTCTGCTCCGTCTTTTTTAGCGTAATATGCTTGAGCAATAGCAGTATTTAGCTTGTGACTGCCAGTAGGAGAGTAATCTTCCCTTTTGTAGTAGATTTTGGCCGGGGTGTCAAGTTGATCTTCCAGGTTTTTAGCTCTAAATAGGGGACTGGGTCTTCCTATCATTTTGTAAACATCTCTTACTTCTTTAGGAATATCAATCCATCTTTCTTGAGACATTTCCTGTTCTAGAACACCTTTTGAAAAGATTTTTGGAAGATTTGCAAGGTTTCCACCTTCTTCAGAGTCCTTATACTCTGGTAAAGGAACCGGTAAATCTGCATTTATATTATACCATTTTTTTGGAATTTCATCTGAGGATAGTGTAATTTTGTACATTTAATCACCATTTTTTATCTTATTTTATTTGCCCATAATTTCTTAATATGCTATTTATTAATACCACACCGTACTATTTAAATCTTTTTTGTACAAATATGTACTTTGAATTGCATCCATAATCATTAATTAATTGGCAGAATGAATTATTAATAGAATAAAATATACTTTATTTGTACTTAATTTAATCTTATTTTCTTAATTTATTTCAGTTGATTTTAGTTTTAGGAATTAGATTATTAGATATAAATAATTTAAATTAATTAATTAATTCTATTTAATTTATAATTTTACCACTAAATACTAATAATTAATAATTCAGAAGTATCCCCATGAAAATACTGGCCGTGGATGTGGGTAAAGGTACTCAAGATATTATGCTTTTTGATTCACATCAAAACATGGAAAATTCTGTAAAACTTGTTTTACCTTCACCTACTCGCATATTAGCTTCAAAAATATCTAAAATTAATAAAAATCTTTTTATAAGTGGAGAAACCATGGGCGGAGGCCCTATAAATCAGGCCATAGAGAAACATATCCAAAAAGGTTATCAAGTGGTTATGGAAGAAAATGCAGCCCGCACCATAAGGGACGATCTTAAAAAAGTAGCTTCACTAGGGATTAAAATAGTTTTTCATGATGAAAGTCGAGTAAAATACGACGATTTTGCAAAATTAGAATTAAAAGACGTTGATTTAGAGAGTATTGCTTCATCACTCTCATATTTCGGTGTAAATCTGGATTTTGATTATGTGGGGGTGGCTGTACAGGATCATGGATATAATGAGGATATGGGGGATCGTAATTTCCGATTTTTAAAAATAAGGGAAAAATTAAGCCAACCATTAGCCCCAGAAGAATTTTCATTTCACCGGGATATTCCTGATTACTTCACTAGAATGAAAGCAGTTTCCAGGACCCTATCTAATTTTGATCCATTTTTAATGGATTCCAAGTTCGCTTCAGTTTGTGGTGCCACTGCTGATCCAATGGCCCAGGAATTAAACAGCTATATTGTTATGGATGTAGGCAATGGGCACACACTGGCGGCATCCATTGAAGATGGGAAAATAAAGGGGATATTTGAGCACCATACCAGTTCCCTTACTCCTGAAAAAATAGAATACTACTTAAAAAAACTGGCAGATGCTACTATAACTCATGAAGAGGTACATGAAGACCATGGCCATGGGGCTTGGGCTCTGGAGTCCATAACTGAAATTGAAAAGGTGGTGGTAACTGGACCCCGGCGCAGTTTGATGGATGAAGTTCAATTTCCGGTTTATAATGCGGCCCCCGCTGGTGATGTAATGATGACGGGACCAGTCGGTTTAATTAACTGTATTAATCACCGAATTGAGAATAAGAATAAATGACAGTCATTAGGATTAGAAGTTATAATATGTCCTAAATTGATATTAAATATGAAATCATATTCCTAATCTAACTCACAAAAATACATTATTAATCAATCGAACATAACAGATGATAATATGATAATTGACTCACACATTCACACTATTTATTCCGGCGACGCTACTGGAACGCCTAGGGAGATAATAAAAAGGGCTAGAAGCATAGGCCTGGATGCCATAGCCATTTCTGATCACAATACTATGAAAGGATCTTTAGTCGCCCAGGAAGAAGTAAAAGAATTTAAAGATATACTCATAATCCCTGCCATGGAAATTACCACTAACAAGGGCCATATTGTGGCCTTAGGGATAAATGAAGAGATTGAAAAAAATCTTTCTCCTGAGGAGACTGTAGATTTAATTCACGATATGGATGGAATAGCGATTGTACCCCATCCTTTTGTAAGATATAGGGATGGTTTATTTGCAAAAATTAAGCACATGCCGGTGGATGCTATTGAAACCATGAATTCTCGTTATATTTTTGGATATTCTAACTGGCGGGCCAAAAAACTCTCCATTGAAAAAAACATACCTGAAATTGGGGCTAGCGACTCGCATTTTGTAGGTGCGGTGGGAAGTTGTGTGACTGATGTAGACGCTGATTTTTCGGTGGAAAGTATTTTAAAATCCATAAAAGCTGGAAAAACCACAGCTTATGGTGATAGAACTCCACTTCCTTTGATACTCAAAGAAGTTATCAATAAAAAAATTAAGCGTGTTTACGAATATTAAATATTTATAAAAAAGTCTTACTTTTTTATTTACTTATTGTGATGCTTTATTTAATATCAAATAAATCTAATATAAAATAATCACACTAAAATGGTTTAAAATTTAATTCAAGTCGAATTAACCTTTTAAATAATTATTTTTTTCTAATTTGATTCTTAAAAAAATTGATTATAAGTTCTAAATTATAAGTTATAAGTTATCAGTTTTAACTCATAATAAAAAATAAGATTGAATTTCTAATTATTTAAACTCAGATTTTTATTATCATCATCTCATTGTTGTATTGGGATCGAATTTCAAGAGATATTATTAAATGTAAACAGTACAGATTAGATTAATTATGCAAGCGGAAATTGGTATTTCGTTCTCGAACTCTGTTTCTCAATTCATCCAGAATAATTTTTTATATCTTCATCCCGGCTACACACTGTTTAATACAATTATATTTGGATTAATTTTAGGCCTGATAGTAATTGTAATAATTAAAATGTTTAAATGGATTGATAAGGATCCTGGTGATCTCTTTATAGCTTTGATTCCCTTCATATTTTTCGGATCCAGTGCCCGGGCCCTGGTGGATAATGGAATTTATCCGTTGACGTTGTGGCTGGTAACTCCGGGTATTTATGTCTTGACTGGATTGATAACAATATTAACACTTTTAGGCTCGATTTATCTGGAAAAAAAGACCCAATACGACTATAGATACATTATTTTCACAGTGGGAGTATTGATATGCATTCCCCACATTTTGAGCTTACAAAGTATAAATTTCACAGCTATGGCACATGTTTTAATTTTTTGGGGGATG
The DNA here is from genome assembly GCA_030656015.1 of Methanobacteriaceae archaeon. NCBI lineage: Archaea > Methanobacteriati > Methanobacteriota > Methanobacteria > Methanobacteriales > Methanobacteriaceae > Methanobacteriaceae archaeon. The sequence goes on along the minus strand of JAUSNX010000012.1, from coordinate 216,114 downwards.
TTCACCGGAATATTTGCTTTGATTGGGCGAAAATGGGATCTTCTAAAAGATAAATTTAACTTAGCAGTCCTTTCAGCCCATTTTTTCGATGCAGCATCCACTTATGTGGCAGTGGACTATTATGGTTACTGGGAACAGCATGTTCTTCCCAGTGCTTTGACCAATTTATGGGGAACCGCATTTGTAATGTTTCCTTTAAAAATAGTAGTTATTTTATCAGCTCTTTATATAATAGACACTAGTATAGAAGATAAAACAATAAGAAATACATTAAAATTGAGCATATTTATTTTAGGACTGGCTCCGGGCCTTAGAAACTTTCTAAGCTTGATAATGGGTGTTTAAATAATAATTATTATTAATATATTTTTTTCCAACTTCATTTTTTAGAAATATTTAACCATTCTCGGCAAATATTTTTATTAGATAAGGTCCTGAAATATAACTGTTTAAACGAAATTTTGTCCTAATTTCATTATTTCATTGGGATTAATGATTTATAGGATGAAAATCAGCAAATACAGGATCAGATTCTTTCTGAGCCTAGCCAAACCAAAGAGGAATGTCTATGTACATTGAGAAAGTAAAAAAAACCATGAATTTACCGGAAGAGGTAGTAATATTTGATACTACTTTAAGAGACGGTGAACAAACACCCGGTGTGGCCCTGACCGTGGATGAGAAGATACGGATAGCTAAAAAGCTGGACCATTTAGGTGTGAAAACAATTGAGGTTGGATTCCCTGCGGCTTCTGAAGGAGAAAAAGAAGCAGCTCGTGAAATATTATCTCTGGGCCTGGATGCCCAGGTTTGTGGTTTGGCAAGAACTTTGAAAGGTGACCTGGATGCTGCAATAGATTGCGAAGTTGATTATATTCATACATTTATTGGTACATCTCCTCTGCATAGAGAATTTAAGCTTAAAATGACTAAAGAAGATATTTTAAGTAAAGCAGTTGATGCTGTGGAATATATAAAAGACCATGGTATAGTGGCTGAATTTTCGGCAGAAGACGCTACCAGAACTGAATTTGAATACCTTTCTGAGATTTACCAAGCCGTGGATGAGGCCGGGGTTGATTTCATTAATGTACCCGATACGGTAGGGGTAATGATCCCAGGTTCTATGAACTGGCTGGTTAAAGAACTTAAAAAAACTATTAAGTCGAGTATAAGTGTGCACTGTCATGACGATTTTGGACTGGCAGTTGCAAATTCGCTGGCTGCAGTGGAAGCTGGAGCAGAACAGGTACATGCTACTGTAAATGGTCTGGGTGAGAGGGCAGGCAATGCTTCTTTAGAAGAAGTAGTTATGGTCTTAATCGCTCGTTATGATTTCCCTTTAGATATCAAAACTCAGCAGCTAGTTAATCTATCGGAATTTGTCTCCAGAATCACGGGGATAAAAATGCCACCTAACAAGGCTATTGTGGGAGAAAATGCGTTTGCTCATGAGTCTGGTATTCATGTGCATGGTATTCTGGAAAATGCAGAAACATATGAGCCTATTAGTCCTGAAATGGTTGGTCACACTCGCAAAATTGTTTTAGGAAAACATACTGGAGCCAATGCCCTTAGATCAAAATTAGATGAATATGGTATTGAAATGAATGAAGACCAGTTCTGCACGGTCTATGATCAGATTAAAACTCTTGGAGATAAGGGTAAAAAGGTTACTGATGCTGATTTAAAGGCCATTGCAGTGACTATTTTAGGTAAAGCCAAGGAAGAAATAGTTAAACTGGAAGGAATTGCCGTTATGACTGGGGAAAATGTAATGCCGACGGCTACAGTAAAGCTCAGCATACACGATGAAATCAAATCTGCTGCTAAAACAGGTGTGGGTCCGGTAGATGCTGCAATTAATGCTATTCAGAGTTTAATGAGTGATACTCTGGACATTGAACTTCAAGAGTATCATATAGATGCTATAACTGGTGGAACTAATGCTCTCGCTGAAGTATTTGTCATAATGAGTGATACTGATGGAAATAATGCTACTGGACGCTCAACCAGAGACGATGTGGTCATGGCCAGTGTAGAAGCAGTTTTAGATTCAATAAACAAAATTTTGATGGTTAGGTAGAATTCTGAAATTAAAATAGTTTTTCAAACGCTTAAATTATTAAATTTTTTATTAAATACTTAAATTTATTTTTATTTTTTTTTTTAGCTATTTTTTAGTGTTCTGTTTATCTTTTGATTTTATAATTCTAAAATAAAAGTAAAAAAACAGATATATTTTATATGATTAAAACATAAATAATTAGTAATAAATTTTCTATTATCAAATAAAGATATTTAAGTCAATTTTTAATTGTATAAAATGTAATAAACATTTATAGGTGCAATTGGGGAGATAAAAAATGGCCAGTGCCAAAATATTGGTTGTAGAAGATGAAAGTATAACTGCAGATGACATCAGTGAAGGACTTGTAGAATTAGGCTATGATGTTCTAGCAGCGGTTTCAACTGGGGAGGAAGCAATTAAAAAAGCAGAAGAGCTTTCACCAGATATAATTATCATGGATATCCGTTTAAAAGGTAAAATGGACGGTATTGAAGCCGCACAAGAAATTAGGCGCAGATTTGGGATTCCAGTTATTTATTTAACTGCTTATAGTGATGAAAGTACAGTGGAAAGAGCTAAAATAACAGAACCTTCGGGGTATATTCTTAAAGGAGATTCAAGTTTCTTAAGCAAGCCCTTTGATGATAGTGACCTCCATACTGCAATTGAAATTACACTTTACAAACATAAAATGGAATTGCGCCTTATAAAAAACCAGCAGCAGATGGAAAATATATTAAGAAATGTTTCTGACGCAATTATATCTACTGACTCGAAAAGACAAGTAAGATTGATAAACTCTAAAGCAGAAGACATCACTGGATGGTTAAAAGAGGATGCAATTGGAATGGATCTCATGAAGGTTTTAAATCCCATCAGTGGCCAATTAGGCCTTTTAGATACGGAAGATATTTCTATGGCCCGCCCATTAGAATTTTCAGATGAACTAATTAGAACTAAGGCTGGGGTAAAAATAAAAATTAGTGGAACTTTAAATCCGTCTAAAGATCTAAATGGAAAAATTGATGGATGGGTAATTGTATTCAATGGCCTTTAGTTCATTCATCCTTCTTAAATTAATTTAATGTTTTAATTAATTTAAATGGCCATTTTAATCTATTTTTTTTTTAAATGTTTAATATGAATACATTCTGAAATCAGATTTTCACATGATAAATAGAATTAAAATCATTTTATTTCAGTATTTGACTCCCAATACTGCTTTTTAAACAAGATTTTCTGTATTATTCTTTTTTGCAAGGATATCACAAAATATATATAATAATGGGTTACTGAAAGAATAATAGTCATTCTTTCGGAGGTTAAAGTGATGTCAGAGGAAAATGTTGTATACATTGGAAACAAACCCGTAATGAACTATGTCTTAGCAGTTGTAACCCAGATGAATGGTGGAAGTAATGAAGTGGTTCTGAAAGCTAGAGGAAGAGCCATTAGTCGCGCTGTGGACGTTGCTGAGATAGTAAGAAACAGGTTTATAACAGACATAGATGTTCAGAATATTGACATAAGCACCGAGGAAATCATTGGTAACGAGGGAACAGCCACTAATGTTTCGGCTATTGAGATACTACTTCAAAAAGATAATTAAATATACTATAGTATTTTATTTTAGAATTATTCCTTTGAAACCTTTAGGTTTCAATTTTATTGATTTTTTAAATCCAGAATTAGCTTGCAATAACTTTTTTGATGAAGAATAGCTTCATTTTAAATTCAACTTTTTTAAATATTCTTACTTCATGTTTTCAGGTCAATTGAACTCTAAATCCACAATAGTGGCATCAAAAATCGTATTCAACCCTAAAAATACAAAAAATCCTAAAAATAAAGAAAATAATCAATAAAAAAACTTAAAATTTCACAAAATCTAAGGCCTAAAAAATTAATTTCAAAACTGATTTTAAAATATATAATTCCAAGAATATGTTTAAAACTTGTTAAATTGAACCAAAAAAGAAAAAAAGAAATGGGGAAATTATTTTATTTTAGATACTAATAATCCACTTAAAATCATTAATATTGCCATTATTAAGTAGTTTATTGGTGTACCAGTATTCTGCATGGTTATTGTGTTGCTTGCTGCGTTTACTTGCGCGGGATTTTTAGCGTTTATTGTGATCGGTGTTATTTCTTGTGTATCTCCGTTGTAGGTGGCTGTGGCTATTGATAAACTGAAGAGATACGCACCTGCTTTTGTGAGATTTCCAGTAACATATAGATATGGATCACCCACTACAAGGGTTGTGAAGGTCCAAGTTATGGTTCTTGTTTTTTCGTTGTAGGTCCAATTTCCATCACCATTGACATTGGATATTTCAAAGCTTTCTGGTAATGGAATAGTTATTGTAACATTATCTGCAGGGTCTGGTCCATTGTTTCCGAGTTTGTAAGTCAGGGTGAATGTTTCACCAATCTTTGGATCCTTTTTACTGCTTGTTACCACAACGTAGACACTGGATTGGGGAATTTTGAGTGTTCCTGTGACATTAGAACTTGCATACTGGTTATCCGCGGCAAATACTGCATCAACAGTGTATTTTCCACCTACAATATCTATGTAGTACGTTAAGGTGGCCACACCATTAGTATCAGTAGTAGCATTACCCACAACTATACTGTTAACTTTGAAAGTCACGTTTTTACCGCTGATAGCCAAATTATGGGCAGTGTCAGTTAAAACTGCTTTCAAAGTCACATTTGTTCCTTTATTTCCCGTTACATTGTCAATGGTTAAATTGGTTGGTGTTGCATTCACAATTAGATTATTTGTTCTGGTGCTGGCTGCATATTGTGTGGTTGCGTTGAAGGTTGCGTTTATGGTGTATGTTCCAACGTTTTCTGCGATGTTGTAGTTGTAGGTTGCAATACCGTTGACATCAGTTGTTCCGTAGCCTACATAGACTCCGTTCACGTAGAAGTCAAGTTTCTCAGCCACAACTGCTCTGTCATGGGCTGCGTCCCATAGTGTTGCTGTTAGTGTTGTTTTGTCTCCTTTGTAGCCTGAAGCTACATCAATGGTTAAATTGGTTGGTGTTGCGTTCACAATTAGATTATTTGTTCCGTTACTGGGTTCGTATTGTGTGGTTGCGTTGAAGGTTGCGTTTATGGTGTAGGTTCCAACGTTTTGTATGATGTTGTAGTTGCAGGTTGCCAATCCATTGTTATCAGTGGTGCCCTGGCCTACGTTATCACCGTTTACGTAGAAGTCAACTTTTTCATTCACAACTGCTCTGGCATGGGCTGTGTCCCATAGTGTTGCTGTTAGTGTTGTGGTGTCTCCTTTGTAGCCCGAAACAGTGCTGACAGTTAAACTGGTTACTGTTCCCTCCACAAGAACTGACTTACTGAGTGAAAAACCATCCACAGTCGCGGTTATTGTGCTCAAACCGTACTTCGTAGGAGTAAATATTGTTGTAACTATTGTACTGCCTATGGTTCTATTTAATGGGTTGAAGTTTCCTGAATTATTGACTGTAAATCTGACAGTTCCATCTGGCAGTGTTCCGCTTGGAATAAAGCCGTTGGAGTTGTACCTCATATCTGCAGTTGCGGTTGAAGTACTTAGTAGACCCACCAAAGTGGTAGGAGACGCACTCCATCTAAGTACGATCCATGGATCAGCATCAACATTATTGTTTACCCTTACGGCTGCAATTGGATTGGTTCCATTGAAGTTGTCACCCCACCAGTTGTTTTCTGCATCTATGGCTCCACTGGCAGAGTACACATCGTAGTTTCCTATATTCTCAAATATGCGGTTGAAGTGCATTACACCACTATCTAAATTTCTGTTATTCCATACAACACTACCCTGTCCTGTTGCACTATTATCTGTGAATATACAGTCAGTTATAGTAAAAGGACCTGTTAATGACTGAGTATTGTAATTAGCCCAGATAACTCCACCATTTCCACCGGATGATGTTGCACGGTTACCCGTGAAGTTGCTGTTTGTGATGATCAGGTTCTTACCTAAATGGGAAATTGCCCCACCGTAACTTGCACTGTTATTGGTAAAATTACAGCTGTTGATGGTCAGGATACCATAGTTCTCAATACCAGCTCCAAAACCTGCAGTGTTGTTTGTGAAGTTACTACTTGTTACTGTGCAAATACCATTACCTGTGTTCCATATTGCACCACTTTCTGCATGGTTTTTGGTAAATGTACAGTTGACTATTTGTGTGACGTTGTTGCTCCATATGGCAGCGCCGTCGTAACTTGCATTGTTGGCTGTGAATGTACAGTTAATCACATCCATCACACCTGTGGTACCGATGGCACCTCCACCATAACCCCAGTTAGTATTAGTTGCTAGGTTACCTGTTAAATTTGAATTAATAACTTTTAAATAACCTTTACTGCCCCATATGGCTCCACCTTCTTTTGAAGTGTTATTCAGGAAATTACTACTTGTTACTGTGCATGTACCATGATTGTAGATGGCTCCACCGAAACCTGTTGACGTGTTATTTTCGAAGTTGCAATCAGTAACAGTTAATGTACCGTAGATTTCGATGGCTCCACCATAGTAATAATTTACACTATTGTTTGTGAAATTACTGCCAGTTATATTAATAATAGAAGTGCCCCAACTGCCTATAGCACCTGCATTGACTTGTGCACTGTTACTTGTGAAAGTACAGTTGATCACGGTCAACACATTTGGATCGAGGGATGTACCTTCACTTTTGATGGCTCCACCACTTCCACGATAGACCCAGTTGTCTGTGAAGCTGCTGTTACTAAATTTAGAAGTACTCCTCACACTGTAGATAGCACCACCTTCTCCACGCAATGCATTTTGGCCTGTGAAAATACAGTTATCCACAGTCAGATCACCGAGTTGAGTATAAATTGCACCACCACTCCCCTGACCAGCATCATAAGTACCTGCAATGTTTCTGGTGAAAGTAGAGTTAGTTAAAGTCACATTACCCACATAAGGAATAATTTGAGCTTTGTCACCGTTGTTGTAAATAGCACCACCGAAGTTAATTACATTGTTAGTATTGAAGGTACTGTTATTCACGACCAATGTACCCCAGTTGGAAATAGCACCACCATTTCCCGCCTCGTTACCTGTGAAGGTGCTATTGTGCACTGATAAAGTTCCAGTTGGGTTGTTGTGGATTGCACCCCCATAGTTATGTGCGTAGTTATCTGTGAAATTGCAGTTAACAACGTTCAGAGTACCATTATTACTAATGGCACCACCTGTAACCGGAAGGATGCCTGTTGCACGTCCATTTACGAAGGTTAAATTCGTGATGGTAACTGTAACTGAATCTCTGATGTAAAATATTCTGGCGGTATTGCTTCCATTTATTATGGTATCCTTTTGGTTTTGGCCAGTAATAGTCATGTTTTTGCTTATAACTATTTCACTGTTGTTTAAACCCGCGTAATTTCCATTTGCTATGTATACTGTCCCTTTTTCATCAACAGATCCTACTCCCATGGATATGGTTTGGTAAGGTTCATCGATCGTTCCAGGGTTGGTGTCCAATCCAGTAGTACCATTAACATAAACATTTGAGGATGCACTGGCACTGGAAATGGAAAGTAAAACAGCAAAAAGACAGATTAGGAAGAGGATTTTAATTTTATTACTTTTTATTTGTTTTCTTATCTTTTCACCTCCTTTATTCTATTAATAATCACGAGATATATTGGGTAATGACCCACACCAAAAAAATTAATTGAAGCGAATTAAAATCATTGAAACTGTTAATGAACTAATAATGTGATATACTAAAGTATACTAAATTACTACCCATATATTTAACGAATAAAAATGAATGAAAACATTTATAAAGCAAAATTAAAAGTATGCGATTATTTATTTACTATAGAAATTAATTTAAATCCATAAAAAAACAAAATAGATTTTTATTTACTATAAATTCTAAGTCTAATAAAAAAATTTTAAAATAAAAAAAAGTATGAGAAATTTTAAGTTCTCATATCAATTACTCTTTTTTGTTTTTACGTCGGTTTAATACAGATTTTAGTCCTAAAAGACCAACTATTACAACTATAATTGCTCCCCAAGTGTAATAAGTGAAAATTGAACTTGGCCCTTGTTCTTTATCAGTATTTAATGCATACAGATAACCATCTGTACTTCCTGCATAAACTGTTTTCCCATATACTGCTGGAGAAGAAGTTATGGCAGAATTAAATAGATAATAACCTGGTGAGTAAGACCATTCTTCTTTACCACTATATTTATTGACCACGTAGACAGTACCATCATTTGATCCAAAAACAATTTTATTGTCCATAAGGGCCGCGGTAGATTTTATGGCACCGCCTGTTTTGTAAGACCATTTAAATGCTCCGTCACGGGTATCAAGAGCAGTCATATTTCCATCATCAGAACCAATGAATAAACTATTTTCATTAGATTCTATTGTTGCTGAAGAGGCTATTTTGTTACCCATATCAAATTTCCAGGTTAAAGAACCATTATAGGCACCAAGAGCATACACATTTCCATCATTGGATCCAACATAAACTGTATTGTTGTAAAATGCTGGTGAAGATTGTATAGCATCTCCTGAAGTATAAGCCCAATTTTGGCTTCCATTATTTATTCCCAGACTGAATATTTTTCCATTTTGTGATCCTATATATATGGTTCCATTGTTTACAACAGGAGATGATTTTACGGCATTACCTGTATCAAATTCCCAGGTTTTTGTTCCGTTTTCTATATCCACAGCATATAATCGGCCATCATTTGAACCTATATAAACTGTATCATTCACCACGGCTGGAGAAGATTCAATGGCGTTTCCAGTCTTAAATTTCCAGTTAACATCACCATTATCAGTATTTATGGAGTAAAGATATCCATCAGTGGAACCAACAAATAAAGTCTTATTTTGAATGGCTGGAGATGAAATTACGCCCCCGCCGGTTTTATAATCCCATAATTTTGTACCATCTTCCATATCTACGGCATATACATTCCCGGCATTTGAACCAAAGAATATTATTTTATTCAATATGGCGGGGGATGATTGTATTGGCCCTCCGGCTGGGAAGTACCATACTTGGGATGTGAAATCCGCTGCTTCTTTTAAAAATCCAGTGTGTTCCTGATTCTCGTGAAACATCTGCCAATCTGCAGCAGACACTGGACCAATCAGTATACACGCTATGAGTAGTCCAATAAAGGCATTTCTCTTTTTAAACATATTTTTTCACCACAATTAATATACTAATGGAAAATATTGATTATCAATTTAATCAATTTAATCAATTTAATCAATTTATATCCATTTTTTACTTTAATTTGCTCTAAATTTAGTAATATTAATGATTTAAACTTTATAATCAGTTTAAATTATTTTTATTTAATTTATTAATTATTTTATTAGCATATTCGTAAAATGGGAGATATAATAGGTACATCTCTATTATACGTCTCTATTGAAACTTCTAACTCCCATGGCAAAGAATAATAGGGTAAAACCTATTAAAACTGCAACATCTACCCATACATCTCCTAAATTTGCGCCCTTAAGCATAACTGCTCTTAGTGCATCATTAGCGTATGTTAGGGGGACTAAATATGCGATTTTCTGGAATATCCAGGGCATGGTTGCTAGTGGATAGAATACTCCTGATACAAACATCATGGGCATGGTAAATGGCATTACCATTTGCACATAATCTTCCTGAGTAGAAACTCGGGCCGATATCATTATTCCAAACCCTACAAAACATAGGGCTGTTAGAACCAGTAGTAAGAGCGTGAGCCCCATACTTCCCTTTATTACTATTCCAAAGAGAATAACGGCGGCCAAAATTAATATAATGGCCCTCCCGGTTTCAATTATCAACTTTGATATAATTTTTCCACCTACCACAGTAGAAACGTTGGTTGGGGTCATAAATAAACGAGCAAGTTCTCCTCTTTCTCTTTCACCAGCAATAGACTCTCCCATACCCATCATACAAGACATCATAACGGTCATGGCTATAACTGCAGGTACCAAGAAGTCTATGTATTTGATATCACCATAAATCTTGTCTACCTGGAAATTAATGGTATTTGCCAGATTTTGTATGCTGGCCACTATTCCACCAGGCTGGGATGATGATACTTGGCTGGTGTTTACCTGGATTCCTGTCTGATTTGAGGTACTCTGAGAACTGGCGGTAGAGCCACTACTATTCATCTGCATTTTTTCCAGTCCGAGCTGGCCGGAAATTTTGCTGAATAATGCTTGTGTGGTGGGTATTAAGGCCTGGCTGGCCATCTGATCAGATGAGTCAACATACATCACTACACTTTGAGGCTGCGAACTAGTAAGATTGTCATAATTGGGTGGCAATACGATGGCTGCTTTTACCTGTCCGCTCTGAACCATCTCCCTACCCTTCTCGGGATCGCTAATAATTCCTTTCACATCATACAAACTCATATTTTTTATGGCATTTAGTGTCTGATCGGTTACTGCTCCGTGTGATTGATCAACTACCACTATAGGTATGTTATCAAGTGTTCCACCCATCCCATAACCAAATAAGGTTATCATGATAATCGGGAAAAGTATAAGGGACATTAAACGAGGCTTATGCCTCCAAAGGACTATTAGATCCTTTTTGAGCATCCACATTACTTTCTTAGTCTCCAATCTTATTCCTCCTTCTCCTTAGCCGTTACTTTTACAAATACATCTTCCAAAGAGGGATCTTTAGTTGAAATAGAAGTTATGTTCCCGTTATTCTCCATAACTGCCCATATAACATCATTTACAGCTGTTTTACATTTTTCGTCCATTTCCATAATGACTCGACCAGAATGATGTTTAATTACTTCAAATACTACGGGGAGCTTTTGAATTTCTTCTACCATTTTATCATTCAGGTTACTGACCATGATGCTCATTTGTTTTGTTTTCCCATTTTCTCTTTCAAGATCCGCTACTGCACCTTTCAAATCTTTAAATGAACTTTCTTGACCAATAGGATTTTCTTGCTCTATTTTATCAATAATTGTACCTAAATTGGCCTTTTTAGCATCTTCATCTTCTCTGATCATGGTATCTTTTAATCCCTGAGGAGTGTCAAAGGCAGCAAGTGTGCCTTGATTAATAATTCCCACATTATCACATAGGAGCTCTACTTCATACATATCGTGGGAACAGAGTATTATGGTATGTCCTTTTTCATTCAATTCAGTAATTAAATCCCAGAGTACTCTTTTTGTTGTGGGATCCAGTCCAATGGTTGGTTCATCCAGGAACAAAATATCTGGTTGATGTACCAGACTGGCTACTACTGAAACTTTCTGCTTTTGACCACCAGAAAGTTGTCTAACCAGCTTATTTTGAGCGTATTTTATGTCAACCAGTTCCATGAGTTCTTCAATACGTACCTCTTTAAGGTCTCGAGGCATCCCATAGAAGTCGGCACATAGCTCCACATTTTCTCTCACCGTAAGATCTCCATAGAGGCTTACTAGTTGAGGAACCATTCCTATTTTTTGTCTAACTTCATTAGGACTCTCATTAATGTCATAACCAGCTACACTAGCACTTCCTTCAGTTGGCTGAGCAAGACAAGTCAACATTTTTATAGTAGTAGTTTTTCCGGCTCCATTTGGACCTAAAAATCCGAAAATTGATTTATTCTCGATTTTCATATTAAGGGCATCCACTGCTAGAAAATCACCGAATTTTTTTGTCAAATCGAAGGTTTCTATTGCGTATTTCATTTATTAACACCTCCGTGTGGCGTTTTAGCTCATAATCATTTTTAATCATTTTTGATAAATTAACTAGATTATGGTTAAACTAATTTTAAATTAGCTTACGTGGCTAATTTTATTTTATTCTTAAATTTCATCATTCCAAAAATCTTCCCAAAGTTTGGCAATATTATTTTCGAAAATGTCTCTTATTCTAAGAATTGTAGCTTCTCCTTGAGGAGTTATTTCATAATATTTTAGCTTTCTCTTGCCTTGATATTCCCAGGTTCCAGTTATGAGGCCTTTTTTTTCAAGGTCATGTAATATGGGATATATTGTGCTGGGCCCCAGTGGTTTCATTTTCTTAGAGAGATCATGAGAAAGATAAAATTTATTTATATTGGTCATTATTTCGTAGCCATGTAGCCTATGCTTCTTTATCATTCCCAAAATTATTGTTTTGCCGAATCCACGCATGAAAGTTTTAATAAATGTTTTATCATATTTTTGACAATCTGAATCGTCAAAATCTTCACAAGGATTATTCATGTCTTCTGAATTTTCATTGTGATGGTTATCTTTATTATCATCTAGAATTTACTAACCCCCTATATTCTATTTCTAAATTTAACTGTTTTTTGTTATTTAGACTAAATTTAATTTACTTAAACATCTTATATTCAAATATTAATTCATATTTGATGTTTTCAATTCACTATTCTAGATTTTGATATATTAATTTTGGATATATCTATTTTCGTAATATTCCATAATACAAATTCGGATATATAAATATTGCTATTAATTTTGATATATCTGTTTTTGTAATAGTAATGGCACTTTTTAATATAATAATAATAATAATAATAATATAAAAATTAAAATAAGGAATTAAAATTTCTTTTTCTTATTTTCTAGATAAAATTAAAATTTTATGGTTTATTTATCAATAATAGAAAAAAATAACCTTCAAAAACAAGAATATATCTTTAATGGAGAAAGTGAGAGAACACAATTAGGATTATTCAATCAGTGATGGGGTGATAATAACATGAAATGTGGCTTTTCTAGTTTGGCTCTTTTTATGAATTCTTTTGAAATGATGCTTGATCAGGCAACCCAGGATGGATTTAAATGTATGGAAATATTATGTGAAGGGCCCTATTGGCCGCGTAGCGTTCTGGAAGAATGCAGTAGCTTGGAAGTTTTTCAATCATATAATCTCGATATTTTTCTGCATGCTCCTACGGTAGATTTAAACCCTGCCAGTATTAACTCCGGAATTAGAGATGAAACTCAGAGGCAAATGGGAGAAACGGTTGATTTGGCCGTTGAAATTGAAGCCAAAGCTATAACCACACATCCGGGCATGATTAGGCGTCTGGAAGAGAGGGTGAGACTCATGGCCATTGACTTCGCTGTTGAAAATCTCACGGAATGTTCTGAATATGCTAATGGCAGAGGAATATGTTTTTCTATAGAAAATATGCCTAATAAATATGCTTATTTATGTAATAGTGCTTTAGAGCATGATTTTATGGTGAATGAATGTGGATGCAAGGCCACAGTGGATATGGGTCATGCTAATACTACTGATGACCCTTCAGAATTTTTAAATATTAATAAAACCATTTATTACCACTTAAGTGACAATGATGGTCTCAAAGATCAGCATTTACCATTGGGTGATGGATCTCTGGACTTAAATCTTATTAAAAATATTAAAGTTGGCATTATAGAGCTTAATTCCTATGAATCCGTATTAAAAAGCAAAAAAATTTTATATAAATTAAATGGTAAAGGTAATTAACTAGAAACAACTTTTAAGATAAAATAGGGGAGATATGCTTGGATAAAAGAGTTAAAAAAAATTTAAAAGAAAAATTCATGACCACTAACCGTATAGAAACTTTAGTGGACGGTATTTTTGCAATAGCCATGACTCTCTTAGTTTTAACTTTAGAAGTTCCCCAACTTCCTGCTCCAGTGACCAATGGCACTATAATTAATTTTTTAATTTCTACCATACCACAATTTTTTGTTTATGGAATGAGTTTTGTTTTACTGGCTGTTTTCTGGAGAATAAATCATCGTGAATTTCATAGAATAGAAAAATCCAATGGTATGCTTTTAAGGATAAATGTTATTTGGTTGATGTTTGTAGTTCTGGTGCCATTTTCAACATCTTTAGTGGGAGATTATGGTAATTTTCAAGCAGCTGAACTTTTTTTTCATTTAAATATGCTCATAATAGGAATACTGGCATTCATAAACTGGTATTATGCTGTTAATTGGGGACTTACAAATGTTAAATGGACTAAGAAAGCTTATAAAAGTAGTTTTTATCATTATTTAATATTTCCTTTTTTAGCTGTCGTGGCAATGCTTCTAACATTTATTTCGCCTTCCTTTAGTTCCCTAGCTTATTTAGGAATAGTTTTTTTTGAAAATATAGGGAAAAAAATTAATCCTGATGACGAATAATAAAAGATATCAGTATTTATTAATTAAATATATTTAAAGAATTAATTTGATTAATTAGTAATAAAACATGATTATTTTGATAATTCAAGGCCTTATATAAATCCAGCCTTCTTTTTGCTTTCTTACTATCTCCCCAATTCCGGAGGGTACAACTTTAATTCCTTTAATTAGTTCTTCAGGATTTACATTAAGCGAATTTAGTGTATTTGAACAGGCTGCAAATCTCACCTCTTTTTTAAGCAAACTAGAGATCATGTTTGAATAGGGAGAACTATTAAAAAACATTTTAACACCCATAGAATAAGCTAAAAGTTCTATTTCTACATTTTCTTCACCCAAATCAGCAATCAGATTTCTAATGTTATTTAAAACTAGATTAACTCGAAAAGGGTCTTCTTCATTCACTTGAAATATAACTTTATATTTTTCCATTTTTCTCCCTCAATAATTCAATTCATTAGCAAGATTCCTATTTGTTTTATTAATTAAAAAATATAATTAATAATGATTTTATAAAATATTATACTCACTTAATTTTTTATTATTATTCTTATAAATGATTTTAGGAGAATAGGTATGAGTTGCTATCTTAGACACATGAAAAAAGTTTTAAATGAAGCTGGAATTGATCCAAAAGACAAAACTGAGCGTAAAGAAGTAGATATTGCTATTCGTAGAGTGGTGGGGAAAACTAGCGAGGATAAATGCAATATTGTCTGGAGAGAAGTTAAAAAATGGATTAATGATGAAGAAAAAGAGAAAAAATTAGTGAAAGGTCTTAAAAATACTAATGGAGTTTAATTAAAAATCAATATCTAAAACTTCTTTTATATTATATATTATAATGTCTGCGGCACTGGAGACTTTTTCAGGAACTTTTTCGTCTTGTTGAAGAGTTAAAACACCAATATCTGCTTCTTTAAAGGCCAATATGTCGTTAGCTCCATTTCCAACCATCATAACTTTGTAGTCTTCTTTTAATTCCTTTATAATCTCTTTTTTTCGCTTGGTGCTGGCAGTTCCAAATACATTGGAATGAGGTATTGAAATAAATTTGGCCAATTCTTCTAAAGACTTTGTACGGTCTCCAGAGGCTATAAAAATTTGAATATTTCTTTTTTTCAGTTCATTTACTACTTTAATAACTTCTGGGAAAACTTTACCCCCAGCAGTTATGGTAAATTCTACTTTTCCAGTGTCCAGATTCATAATAAATCCAGATCCACTACATATTTGCACATTGTATTTCTTTTCCATTACGGCCAGAATACTATCTTGTATGTCTTTTATAGTAGAAGTGTCTTGTTTTAAATCATTTAAAACATCTTCATTGCTTATATCTTCACTGGAATAGCTCACATCAAATTTAACATTATTCTGGGTTATGAACTGATACAAAGTCTGATCACTCCGGGCGTTTATCAAACACTCCGCGGGATCAGTTTGAAGGACCACCAGAGCACGATTTCCAGTGTAATCCACTATATCCATGGAATTCATGTAATCGCAGATACCCCCTGTTTTAATATTTTTTAAAGCTCGGTACCTTTTTATTAGAGTTCCTGAGTTGTCAAAAACTACGGCCTTCATTTTCATACCATAAGAGTTAGTTGAGAAGAATATTTAAAATTTTGTTAATTGGAATTATTCTAATCTACATGAATCTAATAATGAAAAAAGTAGTATACTTTCGGCTAGAATTAAATAATATCTTTATTTTATTTTAAATACTCCTACAGAATTTATAAAGAAATATACTCCTACAAAGATCATAAATACTCCGCAAATGCGCATTATAGTTCTATAGTTATCAGGTTGCACCAGAGCACGGCTTCTTGATGAAAGATAAGAAACTGTGCTGAACCATGCAACATCAGATGTCCAGTGGCCTAAAAGAAATGCGAAAATTCCTAAAAATCCAGCCAGAGCCATTCCTTTAAATATAAAAGCTCCACCAATGGTGGCCCACCATATAAAAAAGAATGGATTAGATAAACTGGTTAAAATTCCGTTGATTATAGAACGGAAGCTTGAAGAATTTTCATTTGAGGAATCTGTAGAAGAAATTATATTGCTTTCGTGATTATATTCTTTAGAAGTTTGTTTGATAAATTCTCTATTAGAAGAATTATTATCCTGAATTTCTCCAGAAGATGTATTTTCTAATTTAGGAGTTTCTTTAAAAATTTGAAAACCCATAAATATTAAAACAATTCCTCCCAGAAGGCCGATAATAAAAGAAGCAGTATTGGAACCAATTAACCATCCTAATCCAAATAATATCAGCAATACTAGGCATAATTCTGTAAATATATGTCCGCTGGTTATTAAAGGGCCGGCAATAAATCCTTTTTTAAATGAATCTGATATGGTTACTGTTAACATGGGGCCCGGAACCAGGGCTCCTGATAATCCCACTAAAAATGATGTAACTGCAAACAGGACAATTTCAATCATGAAAATCGGAATTATAGTAATATTAATTAATATAATTTATTTTGCATTTTAATAGATATGTCATGGGATGTTTAATTGTATTGATTTAATATTTTCATTATTTCGTTTAGATGATAATCTACTTGATCCACATCTTCTTTTTTAAATGACTTAGAACGACTTAAAAAGGTGAATCTTTCTAAAACGTGGCTCATTTTGTTTAAAATGTCATTAACATATATTTTAGACTGGTACATTTAACCACCATTTTACAATTGTTCAGTCGAATATATATTACTTTTTTAATTTTTATCTTAAATTTTAGCAAAAGCAAATAAAAAAAATAAAATCTAATAAAATCTTCAAAATAAATTGAATAAAATAATTAATTTAAATATATAATTCATTGGATTTTATTCCAGGAAATTAATCTTACGGCCTAAATTAAGATCACGAGCCTTCTCATAAACTGTCCAAGCGGTGGTTATGTCTTGAACAGCTAATCCTGTAGAATCAAAAATGGTTATCTCATCATCAGAGGTTCGGCCGGGATTTTTACCAATCATAACATCTCCCAGTTTTCCAGATAGATCATCTTGTTTTAATAGGCCTGCTGCTACAGGAACATTGATTTCTCCACTGTGACTGGCCTGTTCCCAACAGTCAATAAATATTTTGGACTTTAAAAGTGCAGAACTTTCTATTTCCTGTTTACCTGGGGCATCCGCACCCATAGCATTAATATGGGTTCCAGGACTAATCCATTCATCTTTTATAACGGGGTGAATTACGGGGGTGACAGTCACCACTACATCCATATTTTCTACAGCTTTTTTAGGTGTATCAACTGCTTTTACTTTAATTCCATATTCTTCAGATACTTTTTTAGCAAAATTTTCTCGAGCAGAGCAAGTTCGGCAGTAAACATAGGCTTTTTTAATATCCATTACTTCATTGATGGCCATAAGTTGAGTATATGCTTGTTTTCCAGCCCCTATTATCCCTAAAGTTTCAGAATCTTTCCGGGCCAAGTACTTGGTTCCTACCCCTCCCGCAGCACCGGTGCGCATGTTGGTAATCCAGGTACCATCCATTATGGCCAGTGGAAATCCAGTTTCAGGATCTATTAATTCTATCATAGCCATTACGGTGGGCAGGTCATGAAGATTCGGATTATCAGGGTGAACATTAACACACTTTACTCCGGCTTCGCCCATATTTGGTAGGTAACAGGGCATTATTCTTAAATCGCCATTAAATTCTGAGAAGAAAAGATATTCTTTAGGAGGCATTCGGACTCTGCTCTGGGCATGTTCAATATAAGCAGTCTCAACAGCATCAATAACTTTTTTCATTTGTATTAATTCTTTTATTTCGCTTTGATTGAGAATTATGGTTTCTTTCATCTTTGTCACCTAATTATTAAAAGGATTATTTAAAGGATTATTTAAAGGATTATTAAAAGAATTATTAAAAGAATTATTTAAAGGATTATTAATGGTAATTTAAGTTTTTTTAGATAAACATCTTTCTTTTGAGGCAAAAATTTATATAATTTTCATATTCAAGTTTTTCAGGGTTTAAAAAGTACTTAGAACTTCTAAAGTTTTAAATTCATAATTCGGGACTATGACAATGTATACAAATGAAATTTTAATTCGTTTGGTGTGCAAGCATATTGTTTTGCCATAATTTAAAGTTTACTATATGTGTATATTATTTCTTATTTAGTGAATAAATTGAATATGAAGTTTTTGACTTAATTAGTTTTAATTAAGAAATTTAAATCATAAAAGGAACTTTCAACTTATAATCATTGTATTCTGGATGTTCTTTAGAAACTTCAACTTCTTCCTTGCGGCAGACATCTAAATACTTGTAAATGAGTATGGGTGCAAATATCAGGGTGAGTGTAGTGGGCCATCCAAAGAACCATCCTAAAATTATGAAAATAAAGCCTAAATATTGGGGATGGCGACTGTATTTATAAATTCCACTGGTTACCAGTCCTTCTTTCTTACTATTTTTATAAAGGGTAACCCATCCTAGGATAATTAGTCCTGTTCCAATTAAAATTAGAATTGAACCATAAACCATGGCCATATCCAATCCTAATCCAACTCCCATAAATGAAATACTTAAAATATTAGGGGGTAGCTGTGTCCCCGGCACGAAAAAGTATTTAGATGCCAGAAGAATAGTCAGGGGAATGCCATACATTTCTACAAAAAGAGAAACGAAAAATGCAGCTACCAAACCATATTCTAACCATCCTGCTTTCCTACGATATGAAAGGGGAATTAAAAATGCCATAAATAAAATAATGAAAAATAAAACCACTAACCATTGTTTAGTAACTACTTCGGTAATTACGTTGCTGGATAAATAAGCGTAAAAATGAATATAGAATTGTTGGGCAAATAGGAGGGGTAATAAAAATAAAAGGACGATAAATATCCTTAAAAAAAGATTTCTATTGGCGGTCATCTTATAATTACCTTTAAAATAGAAGCTATTTAATTTTATATCTTCTATAAGTTAATTTAAATATTTAATATCAATTAGAAACTTTAATTATTATTCCTATAATTGCTTAAAATGTTATTAGTTTAAAATTTTTCAGGTTAATATTATGCTTCTACAATAGTGTATGATATAACCTTTTTATAAGTATATCTTCATAACTTTATTTTTATATTCAATTAATTATAATTTATAAAAGAATTAATTAAGATTAGTACAAAAATTTCCTTTAAGTTTAAAAAAATTTATTAAAAATTAAACTAATTAATTAAAAGAATTCGTAAATTGTATTATTTCACTAGTAATCACATTAGTATACCTACACGAATTAAATCTTATAGCTAATTTAGAGCATAATCCGTTGTTAATAATATAAAATAATTAAAATTTTGGTGTTATCATGAACCTCCTTGAAAAATCTAAGGCAATCAGAAATCAAGAAATCACGGCTCTGGATAGTCTGGAGAAATTTAATCAAGTTATCTCAAGTAAAAACTCGAATATTAATGCTTTTGTGCAAATAAATCATGAAAATGCATTAGAAAAAGCCAATGAAATTGACGCCCGGATAAAAAATGGGGAAAAAGTTGGAAAATTGGCCGGTATGGTTATTGGTATTAAAAGCAACATTAATGTTAAGGATTTCACCATTTCTGCAGCATCCAAGACTCTGGAAAATTATATGGGTAGTTATGATGCCACGGTAATTCAGCGGATTAAAGAAGAAGATGGTATAATCATTGGAATGACTAACATGGATGAATTTGCTGCGGGAAGTTCCACGGAAACTTCTTTCCATGGCTCTACTGATAATCCTGCTGCACCAGGACATATATCTGGCGGATCCAGTGGAGGAAGCGCGGCTGCCATTGCTGCTGAGATGTGTGATATTGCCTTAGGATCAGATACTGGAGGATCCATCCGTAATCCTGCATCCCACTGTGGAGTAATGGGATTTAAACCAACCTATGGGGCCGTTTCCAGGCAGGGTTTGCTGGATTTATCTATGAGTCTGGATCAAATTGGGCCTTTAGCGGCGGATACTTCAGGAATTGCTATGATGCTGGATACTATTGCGGGAAATGACCCTAATGAATGCACATCCATTGATTGGAAAGTTCCTAACTTCAGTGCACTTTTAGATGAAAATCCAGAAGAAGCCTTAAATGGACTGAAAGTGGGAGTGGTGAAACAGTTCCAGGAAGTCACTGACGATCATATTGTGAATATAATTGAAGATTCCATTGATAAAATGGGTGAGATGGGAGCAGAAGTAGTTGAATTAAGCTTCGATTATATTGATTTATGCCTGCCAACTTACTATCTCATAAACTATGTGGAGTTTTTCTCAGCTACCCGAAAATATGACGGGCGAAAATACGGCCATCAAATAGAAGAAGTTTGTGGCGATGAAGTTCTCCGTAGGATACATATGGGATCTTACATCAGCCAGCAGGAGTTTTCAGGAAAATATTATAAAAAAGCCCTTCAGGCACGTTCACTCATAAGAAAAGAAATCACTAAACTCCTTAATGGGGTGGATATGATAGCGGGACCTACGGTTCCTAAATTGCCACATAAGCTTGGTGAAACTTTAGAACCTATGGAAATGTACGCTTACGATGTTTTAACTGTAATTGCTAATTTGGCTGGTATTCCTGCCTCCAGCATGAAAGCAGGTGAAGTTAAGGGAATTCCAGTTGGCCTACAATTCCAGGCCAAGCCATTAGATGATGCTAAAATTGTTCAGGCCATGGCTGCATTGGAAAAAGCGCCTTGATGTTTTTGCAAATCATCTAATTTGAAATTAATTTTTAATATTTTCATTAAATTTTTTTTTAAGGTTAATAAAATCAATTAAAACATTTGGGAGCAATAATGAAAATAGGTCTGGTAAATGTTAAAGGTGCAGTTCCTGCTTTTGAAAACTTTGGAAATCTTCCCACCCATTTGGTTAAAAATAATGGTTTAGTTGATGGTAAAAAAGCTCATGAAGTTTTAGATGGTATTATAATTCCGGGGGGAAGTATAGTAGAGTCGGAAAGTATGACTCCTGAATTGGCCTCTGAAATAAATACCATGGCCCACAATGGAAAGTTCGTGCTGGGGATATGTTCTGGATTTCAGTCATTGGCTCTAAAAACAGATATTGGACGTAAATCGCCTTGTCCTATTGAAAAAGAAGGTCTGGGCCTTCTTGATGTTTCATTTTCCCCCATGATAAGTAACGATCGGGTGGAGGCTAAAATAACTTCTGAATCGTTTTTAACTAAAGGTCTGGTGGGAAAAACCATCAATGGATTTCACTGCCATACCTATGGTCATCTAACAGAAAACGATTCGGATAATGCAAAACCTATACTTTATTCTAAAATTAAACGTGTTAATTATACTGATGACACTCGAGAGGTTTTAGCAGGGGTTACTAATGCTGAGGGAAATGTGGTAGGGACCATGATCCATGGATGCCTAGATAATAACTCTCTTTTAGTTGAAAATATTTTAAAATTCATGGGTGCTGATGATAACGATCGACTGCAAATAGCTGAAGACAATAAAATCCTGGTTGAGAAGATTAAAGGTCAATTGGGCATTGAAACAAGCCTATCTGTGGCTAAAAAAGAAAAAATTAACTCTGGACAAGATATAGGATCTATTTCTTATGGATTGCCCCCAATAATCATGGTGGGAAGTACTGGATCTGATTCTGGAAAAACATTCCTAGTAACGGGCCTTGCCGGCGCTTTTCGTAGAAAAGGCCTTAAAGTAGGCGTTTTAAAGGTTGGTCCAGATGTTAGAGACATTGTCCCATCACTTTATCTTACTAAAGAAAAAATGGAATATCATTCTTCTATTAAAATTGGACATTTAGGTTGGATGGGCCTGGAAGATGTTTTAAAAAGTTTAAAATCATTTAATTATGATTTAGTAATCATTGAGGGAGTAATGAGTGTTTTCACTGGTCTTTTAAATGAAAAAGTTCCATATTCTTCTTCAGAAATTGCTCTTGCAGCGGATATTCCAATTATACTAGTTTCAGGATGCAGCAAAGGTGGTATTGAAACTGCTGCCCTGGATTTGGCCTCACACAGGGACATGTTGATAAAAATGGGCATTAAGGTTCCAGGAGTTATTTTTAATAGGGTTTATGATTCCCAAATTTTCCAGAAAGCTTCTCAGATATTTAAAAATGGTAATGGTCTGGAAATGATAGGAGAAGTTCCTAAAGTAAAATTAAGTAAAAGGGGAGGCACACCTGAAGTGGAAATAAAATTAGAGGAATTTTGCTTAATGGCCCTAAAAACTGTTGAAGAAAATCTGGATTTGGATAATATATTTTCTTTGGCCAAAAAACCATATTTTAATGGATATAAATCTATAAAAAAAATTGAAATGGATTTTAACTCACTATAACTATTTTTAATTAAATTATTTTATTTTTAATTCTACTTTAAAATTAATAAAAAGAAATGGAATTTTAAAAAGAGTATTCAGGGAGATTAGTTAATTAAATTTCGTAATTTTCTTTTGATTCATCATCTAAGTATTCTTCTCCATTTTCTATTTCTATCCCATTTGCTCCAATATCATAAGTTAAAAACTGGGTGGGAGTTTTGGTACTTCTCATTTTTATAATATCCATAACTCTTTCCCGACGGCCAGTATATGGATTTTCCCTTCGCACTAATTTTATAGCACCATAAACCGAGAATAATGCTAGTTCATTGAATTCACTAGAAGTAGCACTATCTAAAATAAGTACCGATGTAATTCCCCGTTGCTTTAATTCGTAAACAAGCAAATCAAACTGATTTCTAAAGTCATATGGGGTTAATTTGGCTGTATATCCTCCTAAACTATCAATAATTACCACTTCAGTTTCAGGAGGTATGTCATGAAGGATTTTAGTGAAATTCCCTTTCATAGGATCCATATCCATATTGATTTCTGCCTCAGTGATCCGGGCCCTAATACCAGTAAGCTCAATAAAGGTTAATAATCCCTGCTCTTCTAGTTCTTGGGTATTCCATCCAAATGTATTGGCTTGAACATGCAAATCATATGAATCTTCTTCTGCAGTTATATAAGCCGTAGCATATCCTTCTTCACAACTAGTTTTTGCAAATCGAAGACCGAAGATAGTTTTTCCACATCCAGCATCTCCGGTTATTAACATGGATCTTCCCACCGGAAATCCACCTAGTACATCATCTAATTTATCAATTCCAATACTAATTCTCTCCATAAAATTGCCTCCATCAATAAAACTACTTAGTCCGGTAATTAGATATTAGCAGCTTAATATCTTATTAAATGCTGTAAAAACCTGTAATATGTATTAATTGTAATTTTTTATTACTATACTTTTAAACAATAATTATACAATTTATTAGTTAATAATATTGATAATTGTACATATAAATTATAATCATTGATAAATAGTTTACTGATTTTTTAATAATTATTTTAAAGCATGGAACATTACTAAATCCTTTAAAAATAAAATGAATTTAAAAATAAACCTGAATAAACATATGATGGGAACAAAATTATTAAAATGTTTAATAAAAATTAATTTAAAATAAAATTTAAATGAGATTTATTTCTCCCAATTAATTATTCTGTAGATTCTGTGTGTACTTTTTTATTATAGATGGTGATTCTATTATTTATTTGCATATTCTTTATATGCCGCAATGAGGTCAGCACCATTTAAGAAAACAAGTCCATGTTCTTCTGCATATTTTCTAGCATCTTCAGTATTTAGGGAACCTCCAGAAACGTCATCCATCATTTCACAGCATACTGCCACTTCAGTGAGGCCGGCCATTTCCATAAGGGCGATACTCATTTCGGTGTGACCTTTTCTTTTAAGAACATGGCCTTTAGCAGCCCGTAAAAGGGTCACATGACCAGGGGCCCGGAACAATTTTCCTAAATCTTCTTGTTTACCATTTTTACAAAGTAAAGCCAGCTCTTTCATAGTGAATGCCCGATCATTATCAGTTATTCCTGTAAAAGTCTCCCTATGGTTGAGGGTAATTGAAAAAGCAGATTTTTCGTCATAGGGTATGTCATTAGGGGATAATTCATTTAGCACAGGGTATTTATCTCCAGCCTCTTCCATTATATCTGTCATAAATGGAATTCCTAGTTTATCAGAGTTTTCTGAGGATAATGGTACGCAGAATAGGCCTCCAGCATCATTTCTGATAGTGGTCATATGCTGAGGGGTCATAAACTCCGCGGCCACTATCATGTCTGTTTCTCTTTCTCGATTGTCGGCATCAAATACCAGGACTATTTCTCCGTTTTTTAGTGCTTCTAAAGCTTTTTGAATCATGTAATCACGACTTTTGAATGAATTATTTAATTTAAATATTTTTATTTGCTATTTAAATGAACCGTGTATATTAAACCGAATTCTTTTATTTAATCAGTTATAAATCCTATTTTTTAAATTATGATATTAACCGCCAAAACAAAGATTAATCTATTGATATTGTCACAGAATCTCCATCTCGCACATTGAGAGTTTCTCTAACATTTTCAGATGTAATAAACTCCAAAAATTCTTGGGGGTGATGGGTTTTTACCGGAAAAATCACAGCACCTTCTAATTGGTCTTGAAGAGTTGCTTTGATGAATTCAACATCTCCAAAGTCTCCTTCACCATTTACAATTTCCGCGTTTTTTTCACGAATTTCATGAACATTTTCCAGATCTTCTTTTTCAATAAGAATGTTGAAAGTACCTTCAAATGGTCGGTATCCTAGCTTTTCTTGAAATTGATGGACATATATTTCCTGAGACATAAAATAACTGCCTTTTTGTGATCCGGAAGTTACTAATCCTTTTATTTTCATTTTAATTCCTTCTTAAATGATTAATATTTTAATAAGTTATTAAAGAATTATTGAAATCATCTCTTACATTTCCATTAATTAATTTATAATTTATATATAACTATCTCTAATTTAAATTAATTAAAACATTAGTTAATCACTATTATAGTATTAGTATTAATAAAATAATAATTGGGGATTGATTATTTTGATTGTCAAATAAGCTAATAAAGTCTTTTTATCTTATTTTTATTAAAAATTAGTTTAAAAAAATCTGAATACTATTTTATATAAATTTAATTCATATATTTTTATTTTTTATTATTATATTAATATTTCTATTTGTTATTAATGGATTAGTTTATTAGTAATATCTTACTCACCTAATCATAAGTAATACTGTTAATAATTATTTGTGGGTGGGGAATACTTGAAAATTTATAATATTTTGCTATTAATATCAATATTTGTGGTTTTAAATATGGGCTGTGTATTTGCTGCTGGCCCAGATACTAATTATACCAATGATTCTGATTTTGATAAAGGGGATTTGACTGGATTAGAGTAT
This sequence comes from Methanobacteriaceae archaeon, assembly GCA_030656015.1. Classification (NCBI taxonomy): domain Archaea; kingdom Methanobacteriati; phylum Methanobacteriota; class Methanobacteria; order Methanobacteriales; family Methanobacteriaceae; species Methanobacteriaceae archaeon. The sequence continues at coordinate 190,459 of JAUSNX010000012.1, read as the reverse complement.
AACAGTACTCATAACCAGCTGCAGCTTTCTAATAGTTCTAGTTCGGTGAATCCTTTTATCTGGGTCCCTAATAGTAATGAAGGAACGGTTTCTAAAATAAATACTATCACTGGTATGGAAGTGGCCCGGTATAAAACCAGTAACCTTACTTATTCCAATCCTTCCAGAACCACCGTGGATCTGGATGGTAACTGTTGGGTGGGAAACAGGAACATAGGTACTGTGGTTAAAATTGGGCTTTTAGAAAGTGGCCAGTGGATCGATCGTAACCATAATGGGGTGGCAGATACCTGCCGTGATGTGGATGGTAATGGGGTAATTAATTCCACCGAGATTCTTCCCTGGGGCGCGGACGAATGTGTATTATGGGAAGTAATTTTAATTCCAGGAAGTGAGGGTAATTTTGTTCCAGGCAAATATAATGGCTCCTATGTAAATGATTATTATAATCCGGGGCCTCGTGGTCTGGCCATTGATTCCAAAAATAATCTCTGGGTGGGAACCTATGGGACCATGAAATATTATTACTTGAATGGTTCAGATGGTCAGATTTTAAAGACAATTGATGTTTCATCTGTAGGCCACACGCCTTATGGTGCAGTAATAGATCAGAATGGAATTCTCTGGTCTTCAGGAAACACAGGTAATAATGTTTTAAGATTGGATCCTTCCAATAATACTTTCACTCGAATCAATCTTCCCCATAAATCATATGGTCTGGCTCTGGATCGCAACAATCATTTATTTGTCTCAGGACTGGATCACTATCGCATAACTTGTATAAATGTTTTAAATGGGACTATTTTATGGACAAAATCTGCTTCCTATGCTCAGGGGATAACTGTTTCTGATGACGGTGATATCTGGACTGCAGATAATGTTAAGGGAACGGTTACCCGTTACTCTAATAATGGTATTTTTAAGGCAACTATTATTGTGGGAAGAACTCCCAGTGGGGTTTCTGTGGACAATATGGGTAAAATCTGGGCAGTGGATACCAATGATGAATATATTCACCGTATAAATCCCGCTAATAATCAAACCGATGGTGAGGGAAACATTGTCAATGGGGTAGAATTATCCAAAAGAATAGTGGGAGGAACCCATTATGGATATAGTGACATGACAGGGGCCTTATCCAATACCATCACCACTAATCATGGATCATGGGATTTAATTCATGATTCTGGCATAAATAATGCCTTATGGGGTGTTATATCCTGGAATGCTTATATTCCTAATGGTACTAGTGTGAATGTACGTGTTAGAAGTTCTAATGATAAAGTTAATTGGTCTAGTTGGGAAGAGGCAATAAATGCTGAATATTTAAAATCAACACCTAATGGTCGATATTTGGAAGTGGAAACAACTCTGGAGAGATTTAAGGGTAGTGTTTCTCCTATACTTTATGATCTCTCAGTTCGGGTATTAAAATCAGATATTAATATTATAAATGGCATAAATAATTCAGTTCCTAAATTAGGAGACACTATTAAGCTGGTTACAGTGCTTACTAATAATGGCCCGGATTCTGCCCATAATATAACTGTAGTTGCGAATATTCCAGTTGGTTTTACACCAGTAACTCCCACCATTGGTGTTTTTAATGGTAGTGTGTGGACTATTAATACTTTAATTCCTGGTGAGATTGCTATACTGGAAGTTATAGGTAATATAACTCAAAATCTAACCAGTAAAAACATTACTTACTCTGCTAATGAAACCCATAATGAATATGACTCTAAGACTAATCCACCAGCCACGATTAACTTCTATGTTCCTTTTTCAGATATTAAGCTGGATTATTCTCTTAAAAATGGTAAGCCTACTTTGATAGTGAGGAATATTGGGCCAGATGGTGCTTTCAATATAAATATTAAAACATCTATTCCAAAGGGTTATACTCCTAAAACCTCGGGTGGTACTTATAAAGGAGGCACCTGGACTATAACTTCTATTCCTTCTAATGGATCCTTTACTATGACTTTGGTTCCATTACGTGGTAATAAGACTCCTAGTACTTCTGATCCTTCCAGTCCAGGTCATCATGGTTCAATTAATAATCATCATGAAGTGAATCAAAATTCTACTCAGGTAAATGCAAGTTCTTCTTCTCAAACTAGAAAAGGTTCTTCAGTTCCTATGCAGCAGACTGGGGTTCCTATTAATTTCTCTGCCATTGCCATTCTTTTCATGTTCTTTGCAGCCTATCTAAATAAAAATGACAATGAAATCAGGCCTAATAAATGGCTGATATTGTTCATTGTCTTGTTTTTGGCCTTGCTCTGTATGGGAAATGTAGGGGCGGCCGATACTAATTATACTAGTGATGATGATTTCTCTAAGGGTACTTTTAATAATGTTAATGGGTCTGATGGTTCCTTGAAGTTGGCCAATTCATCTAATGCTGCTCGTAACTATATCTGGATACCTAACAGCAATGAAGGAACTATTTCTAAAGTTAATGTGAAAACGGGTCAGGAAGTGGCCCGTTATAAGACTAATCCTGCATCTAATGCAGAACCAGTACGTATCGCAGTGGATAGTCAGGGTAATTGTTGGGCTGCCAACAGGGTAACAGGTTCTTTAATTAAAATTGGTTTGTATGAAAATGGGGTTTATGATGATCGAAATCATGACGGTATTATTCAAACCTGTCATGATGTGGATAAAAATGGTATTATAACTCCTGATGAGGTTTTAAACTGGGGATCTGATGAATGTGTAACGTTGGAGACAATTATAATTCCTGGTAAAGAGGGAGTATTTCATCCCGGATCATATAGTGGGGGCTATGCTGCTTATGGTACTGGCCTGACCTCTCTGGTATTGGATAATAAAGACAATGTCTGGTTGGGTATTGGTGAGAATCAAACTTTAATGTATATTAATGGCTCCAGTGGGGAGTTTTTGAAGAGTTACAATGTCATGGCATATGGTCACAGTCCAAGCTATGCGGTAATTGATAAAAATAATATTTTATGGTCTGGAGGAAGTAATTTAATGCGTTTGGATCCAAGTACTGGTTCCATCAGTGTAACTAACTTAGATTATAATATTTTTAACATAGCTTATGATGGTGATGATCATATATTTACTTATGGTGTCCATCCTCACTTTTTATGGCCAGATAGTCGTTTTTCACGGATTAATATTGAAAATAATACTTTGGACTGGACACAACTTCGACCTGCACGTATGCATACTGCATCAATGGTTTTAGATGAGAATGGCGACCTTTGGATGGCAGAATATTACAAACACTGGGTTTATGGTAAAAGAACAAGCTTTGGAGTTTATTCACATAATGGAACTCTTAAATCCAATTTTATCTCATCGATTTCTCCTTTGAGTCTGTGTTTTGATAGTTATGGTAAGTTGTGGGTTATGGATTTGGATGGGGAGTATATTCACCGTTTTGATACCAGTATAAATGGTATTGAGCTTTCTAAAAGATTGGTATCTACTAATCATAATGCCTTAGGTTATTTCACTGTTAAATCACCGGATAAGTATGAATCTGGGGCCTGGAGTGTGGTTCATGATTATGGTAGTAGTACTGGTTGGGATAATATTTCCTGGAACAGTTGGGAACCAGTGGGAACTAAGGTTTCGGTTCATGTGAGAAGTTCCAATGATCAAATTAACTGGTCCAACTGGGAAGATGCTGGTAATGGCCTGTCAATAAAGATGACACCTCCTGGCAGGTATCTACAAGTAGAAGTTAATTTAGAGCGGTTTAATAATACCGAATCACCAGTGCTTTATGATATTAGTTTTAATCCTTTGAATGTGACAGATGAGGCCACGGATTTGGCCGTGAGTATCACAGGTAATGCTAGTAGTGTAGGCATTGGTGATACAGTTCATTTGGTTATTAGTCTTAGTAATCTGGGCCCTAAAGCGTGTGATGCTAAGTTGAATTATAAGATTCCGGTGGGTTTGAAGTTACTATCTTCTCAAGGACCGGGGGCCTATGATGAGGTTAGTGGTGTGTGGAATGCTGGTTTGTTATTAGTTAATGATACGATTAGTTTGGATTTGGTGTTACAGGCCACTAATATTGGTTATTTTGTGAATATAGTGAGTGTTTATGGTGATTTAACCAGTACACATGCACATGCTGCGAAGCCGATTGTTAAGGTTTTTAATGGTAAATGGAAGTCCACTGCGGCCATGAGTGATTCTAATGGTGGGAATAATAAGGCCAGTTTTAGTTTTGATGTTAAATCTCCGACTTATCAGACACCTAGCCATGAATATAAATGGCCTCATTTGCCAGATCCGACTCCTACTCCTCAACCTCAGCCTACTCCTACACCTAAGCCAGATAAGGAGCCTCAGCCTCAGCCTACTCCTAAGCCTAAAGATCCGCCTAAACCAACACCATCAAATGATCAATTACCCAGAGATATTGCCAGCGTACGTGATATTACTGGTGGAGTAAAAGATGCTAAAATAGCAGACTGGACACTAGATCCCTTTAATGATGATAATGATACAGAAGCATCTCATGTTGATGTACCAGATTGGGCATGGGCTCTTATTTTAGGAGGAGCCATTATTGGCTGTGTTTTAACAATTACTCCTGCAGGAACTGCCGCTAGTGAATATATACAAACAATAAAACTAGGAATTCTTGAAGCATTGGCTTCATTATGGATATATTCATCATATTTGGGTAATTCCATTAAAGAGTTCATTATAAATGCAATGACTCCTGTTTTTATTAAATATGGAAATTTTATTACACCAAATCTTCAGGAAATGTTATTTACTCCAATTACTGGTATTGGGCCAATGAATATCATCAGTCTTGGCTTAAGAAATTTAGCAGTAATGGTTCCGGCTTTAGAACCTTATATTGCTCCAGTAATAGAATCTTTGGATCAATTAACATTAATCGAGGTGGCCCAGAAACTTAAATGAATTCTTAAAAAAATAGTATTATAGGTGATATTTTATGCCTTCTCGTAATGATTTTGGGGAATATGCTTTAAAAAAACTAGAAAAGAAGTATAATTCTAGCTTAATTGACGGTTTTATGCATGATTTGAATTTTCTGCTTGATTCTGGTTATTATATTAATTTATTCGATGTTTATAGTAATTGGGAGGAGCCTGTGCCTTTGGATAGTGAGTTTACTCATGAAATTGCTTGTGAAAGTGAACTGTTGGTACTTGGTGTTGCGAATTTGAAAAATATTCCGATTAGTTTTTTATCTGATCTGATCGATTACAATACGTTTATTTTCTTTTTACCCTTTTTGGAATGGATTTATTCCATGAATTTAGAAAGACAACTGGGTCCTGATGATGTTCGTAGATTGTTTGTCAGTGATCTCGCTGAAAGAATTGTTTTTGCTTTAGAAGATTTTGATACTACAAAAGAAACATTTAAAGTCACACCCGAGTTTTTCCAAGAACTTAGAGAAGTTAAATGGGATAATAAAAAAACTAAAAAAATTTTTAACGAACTAGAAAATATTTTATCTCTTTTTGCTTTTGAAAATTATGGGTTTAAAGAGAGTTCCTTTAAAACTAAACAAGAATGGATAGTTTTGTTTTTAGCAGGATGCAGTGCACTAAAAGAGAATAGGCAAAAAATAATCACTAAAGACGTTTTAATCGCTTATAAAACATTATTTAAAATTATTAAAACGGACATATCTAAATTAATTTAGTCACGAGATTTCTAAGGATTAAATGCCTAAATTTCCTGTGCTTATGATATTAGTGTTAATGCTTTGAATACAACTAGTGAGGCCACGGATTTGGCCGTGAGTATCACGGGTAATGCTAGTAGTGTAGGTATTGGTGATACGGTTCATTTGATTATTAGTCTTAGTAATCTGGGCCCTAAATCGTGTGATGCTAAGCTGAATTATAAAATACCCGTAGGTTTGAAGTTATTATCTTCTCAAGGGCCAGGTGTTTATGATGTGGCCAGTGGTGTTTGGTCTGCTGGTTTGTTATTAGTTAATGATACGATTAGTTTGGATTTGGTTTTGCAGGTTGGTATGGTTGGTTGTTTTAATCATGTGGTGGATGTTTTTGATAGTTTGAATATTTCTAATAATCATATGGTTTGGTCTATGGTTTGTGCCAGTGTGCTGGGTAGTGTTACGCCAACGGTTATTAATTCCTCTGCATTTGATGGATTAAAACCAATCGATAATGGAAATGGTGGGTCTGGTAGTGGCAGTGGAAATGGAGGATCAGGCAATGGAGGAAATGGTGGTAATGGTGGAGGATCCGGAGGTGCAGGTGGATCTGGTAATGGAGGTAAAGGGGGCGGAAATGGTGGTGGAAGTGACGGTGGTGATGACCAAAAACCTAAACCCAGCATAAACAAAGGTAATGGTCAGCTTTATCGTGATCAGATGTATATAAGAGATTATGTAGGATATGTAGGTTCTAATAATCACGATGGCTCTGATGATCAAGGAGGATCAGATTCACAAATTCCTAGTATGCCGGATTGGACTTTACAACCGCCAGGATCAGAAGATGATAAAGTTGAAAATGGCGAGATACCTAACTGGGTTTATATGGCTTTAGCAGCAGGAATTATAATTGCTGCTGTTGCAATTAAAAAGCCAGAATGGGGAACAGCAATATTAAACGGTTTGAGAACTTTATGGAATACAATGAGATATTTCGGTGGTTCAACAAGATACTTTGCGGAAAAAGTTTTAAAACCAAATGTTAAGAATATATTTAAATTAACAGGTTCTGAAGATTCTTTTAATTCATTTTCAGCGATATTGGATGGTTTAAACCCTAATGTTGGTTCAACAGTTGTTAAATGGGTTTTGAAAAATGGATTAAATAAGATAGTGTCTAAGATTGCCCCTGATTTTGCTCCATCAATAGAATCCTCAATGGGAATGGTAATAGATGTGGTTTTCAGTGGGATAAATTTAGCAGAATTTGCTAATGATCCTCTTGGGAAAATTGAAAATATAATAAATATTTTTAATCCATATCATGGTGATAAGCAAGATGATATATTGGGTCTTACAGATCCAAGACCTTTTGGTTAATATAATAATAAATGTTTAATTATAATTAATTTATGAGGTAATCTTTATGGGTTGGTCGGATCCGCCGGAAGTTCGGTTTGCTGAAAAGTTGGAAAAAAATTTAACTGAATTAGAAAATTTGGATATAGCTGGTTTAAATGAGGTTATTTCTGAAATCAGAAATTTGGGAAAAGAGGCTTTCTATAAAAGGCTTATTAATGCTATTAAATTGAAGAAAAAGATTTATGTATCTGGTGCGAAATATTCTCGCGAAGAAGGTAGACAAATAAAATTATTAATGCTAGGTCACGATATTCTAACCAATTCTACACTTTATATGCCCTCTAAAATGGACATTATACACTTTGATCATTTTTATACCACTTATGTTTTCTTGGAGCGGGTTTATTATATGTGTTCTGGCGAGAAACTTGAACGTGAAGATCTATTGAACATAAATTTCAGTGGACTAACTGAAAAAATCATGTTCGCTTTAGATAACTTCGACGAAATCAAAAAAATACCAGAAATCGACGAAGAATTCTTCTTAAAACTCAAAGGACTAAAATGGCAAGATAACGAAAGTGATGAACTATACAAAAATTTAACTGATTCTATGTTTTTTGTAAGTGAAACAATATTCGGATCGGGATTCTTTGGAGGTCGTCCGGGAGGTTTTACGGGCACTGAAATGTTTTTTACTTTATTTTTAGCTGGTTGCAGTGCTATTAATTACGGTAGGGATGAAATTAATCAGTTTGATATAGTCCGGGCGTATAAAACTTATTTTAAACTCTTAAAAACTGATATAACTATTTACAAGGCAGATCCTAATCTTGCTCATGAATCTGGTTTCATAATATCTGAGACAAAAGGTGCTGGTTATCTGGTTTGTGATAAATGTAACAGTTATTATAAATTAGAATCTGATGAATCAGCCAATGATTTTGAGGATACTTGTGAATGTGGTGGCCATCTAGTTTATAAAAAGGAAATTTAATCCATTCTACAAACCAACGTAGAAAATATAGGGCCCCTAATATCAATTTCTTTATTATTCCCAGTAATATAATTCAAGGCCACATTATCTAGCTGTAGGTTTATGTCAGAAAGTGAGCGGGCAATGGTGCTTCTAATTTTAATTTCATCCATTCCACTAACTACCATTTCTTCTACTTTGTAGGCGGCTTGAGCAGCAAGAGCCTCTAAGTAACTGGTATTAATTGGAATTCCCTTACTCATGGCCTCTTTTATCAGAGGATCATCTAATTTTCCTTCTACTGGAACGCCTACAATATTGCCTTGATAAATGTAAACCTGATTTTTAGCGGCAGGCCCTAAAAGTCGGGTGTTGGATTCTTCTTCTACGGCTTTTAAAGTAATATTTTTGCCTAAAAATTCTCCAGAGAATATGGTAAACTCGCAGGGTGATTCTGCCGATGCATTTTCACTCCAGACAGAAATTATGTTTTCCATGAGGACCTTACCTTCTTCAGTGACCGGATAATAATTTATACGCAGCATGGTGGCCAAATCACGATCACTGAGTTCCCATTTACCATATATTTGGGGATAAACCATTTCCCTAATGTCATTGGCCTGATTCAGGACCATGGCCATTCTTTCAGCACCTACTCCCAGGTTCATGACCTCTTCATCAATACCATATTTGGAAAGGGCAATAGGGGAATACAATCCGAAGGTGGCAATTTCTATCCATTCTTTTAGCTTGGGGTGGTATCCATAAACCTCAGTTTGGGTTTCAGGAATGTAATATTTGGATTTTTTCTCATCCGGAAGGAACTTAAACTTGGAAAAACCAAAATATTCCAGTAAACTTTCAGAAATGGCCTTACCCACATCTAGGGAAACTTCTTCATCCACTACTACGCAGGAAGCTGAATGATAAGTCATCAAGTGACTTGAATCTTCGCGTTGTTCTCTTCTAAAACATCTATCAATAGAAAATAGTTTAAGGGGTAATTTAGAATGATTATGGGCATTTTGTAATGATATAAACCATCCCGATGTCATATGGGATCTCAGAGTAGTTCGACTGGATATGGGCTGTAACTCATGTATCTCTGGGAATACCTTCTCCAGAACCCGCAGGCCAATATGGTCTTTTACTTCCAGAGAGATAGAAACTTCATGTACTAAGTCGTCTCCTTCCACATCTCCCTTTTTATAACCTCTAAAAACATCTTGAAGGTCTTTTAAACGATCTTCATTAACTTCCACACCCAGTTTTTCAATTTTTTCTATTTTATCCATTCCCAAACCAATGTCTGGTCTTGGAAGACCTGCCAAGTAGAAACAGCGGTCAAGAACTGCGGGGGCTTCTGGCCCAAACTGCTTGTAAACATGTTCTTCTTCCACAAAAAGAGGGTTTATAGTTTCCTGAAAACCTAGTTGTAGGTAGGCCTGTCTTATTTGCCATATGGTGTCGTATAAAACATGTGATTTTCCGGTATTGAAGCGTAACCGGGGGTGCTGCTGGTCATGGTGTGGGGCTTTTAATAGTTTTCCACTTTCCATCCATGCCTTTTCAAAATCTTTCTTAGCCAGTTTTATAATCTTTTTCTTGTCCAAATTATGCCCCCAAAATGATTTTTGAGTTATTATGTGGTCTATAAAATTAGGAATTTTTTAGATCACATTAATTATTTTTAAATTAAGTTAAATCTTTAATTTTAAAGTTATATTAGAACTGTTAATAAACTTGTATTTGATTTATATGGTTCACAGTTATATTAATTTTTTAAATTCACTATAATTGAATTTATTTTATTTGAAAATTTTTATATTTTATATTGGTGTGGTTTTCATAAAATTATAATAATCATAATAATCAATGAAAAATCATGGAAAGCGAATTTTATAAATGTGATGTGCTGATTATTGGTTCTGGAGGCGCGGGATGTAGAGCAGCAATAGAAGTTTCTAATCACAATTTAAAACCAATAATTGTTTCTAAAGGACTATCATTTAAATCAGGATGTACAGGAATGGCTGAAGGTGGATATAATGCTGCTTTTGCCTATGTGGACTGTGACGACAACACCAACATTCACTATGAAGATACTCTAAAAGGAGGAGGCTTCATAAATGACCCAGAATTGGCCAGGATACTGGTGGATGAATCACCAGAACGGTTGGTGGATCTGGAAAATTACGGGGCCATGTTTGATCGCCAGGAATCTGGAGAACTGGATCAAAGGCCTTTTGGTGGTCAGACATTTAGAAGAACCTGCTTTCAAGGAGACCGGACCGGGCATGAAATGATAACTGCTCTTAAAGAAGAAGTTATTCGGCGGGAAATCACTACTCTGGATGAGATAATGATAACAGCCCTTATTACAGACGAAAACCGGGAAAAAGTCCAAGGTGCAGTGGGGTTATCCCTAAAAGATTCTAAAATCCTTATATTTCATGCCAAATCCACTATAATGGCCACGGGTGGTGCCGGTCAGATTTACCCGGTCACATCAAATACGGTTCAAAAAGGCGGGGATGGTTTTGCACTGGCCTGGAATGCTGGAGCAGATCTAATTGACATGGAACAGGTGCAATTTCACCCCACAGGAATGGTTTATCCCGACTCAAGAAAAGGGGTTCTGGTTACCGAGGCCGTAAGGGGAGAAGGTGGAATTCTCCTGGATAAAGAGGGTAATAGATTCATGGGTAATTATGATTCTCGTATGGAACTGGCCACGCGGGATGTGGTGGCTCGGGCCATTTACAATGAAATTAGGGGAGGAAGAGGTACTAAAAATGGGGGAGTTTTCCTGGATGTCACTCACATTGATCCCGAACTTATTGAAGAAAAGTTGGAGACTATGATTCTACAATTCCAGGATGTTGGTGTGGATATTCGTAAAGAACCAATGGAAGTAGCTCCTACTGCCCATCACTTTATGGGTGGGGTGAAAATTGATGAAAATGGTCACAGTAGTGTGGAAAATCTGTTTGCCGCTGGTGAAGTCACAGGGGGAGTTCACGGGGCTAATCGTCTAGGTGGAAATGCACTGGCTGATACTCAAGTATTTGGGGAAAGGGCCGGTAAAGCTGCCGCTGAAAACGCCTTAAAATCTGGTGATGAATTGAATCAAGCCTTTGTAGAAAAAGAAGAAAAGAGAATTCAAGGTAAAATTCAAGATGGGGATATTCCACCTCAACAGCTTAAAAAGAAACTTCAAGAAACTATGTGGGATAATGTGGCCATTATACGTAGTGAACAAGGTTTAAGGATGGCTTTGAGAACAATAAGTCAACTAGAAGGACAAATAAGTAGAATGAATGTTCCTGAGGAATCTAAGTTTAACCGCTACTTGCAGGAAGCCTTGGAAGTAGAGAACATGATCGAAACTGCCAAAATGGTTATTACTGCGGCTGTTTTAAGACAGGAAAGTCGGGGGGCCCATTACCGTGAGGACTTCCCAGAAACTAGGGATGACTGGAAAAAGAGTATAGTTTTAAATAGAAATGGTAAGATTGGCCTGATTAGTCGGGTCTGATTTTTTTTTCATTATTTTTATTAATTTTAAAAACAACTAACAATTCATAATAATATTTTTAAAAACTTATTTTTGTTCCTTAAATCATCTAAAACATAGTGGGCCCCGCTATTCAGTAATTCATTTTTAGAATACTCCCCACTGGCCACACCAATGGTCAAAATCCCAGCTTTTAAACCAGCGGCCACATCCAGAGGTGTATCGCCCACCACAAAAACATTATTTTTATTTCTCACAAACCTAAAATCATTTTCTGCCCTTTGTATGGCCTTTAAGACTAGATTTGGCCTATAATGGCTATCGCTTCCAAATCCTCCTAATTTAAAATAGTGGCCCAGGCCCACGTGATTGAGCTTGGAATAGGCAATAGTTTCTATATTTCCAGTCAGAAGTCCCAGTAGCACTTTTCGATTTTCAAGCTCTTTTAGTAGTGGCATAGCCCCATCAATTACTTTAATTTTATCATACTTTACATTAGCAATAAAATAATTGGAGATAGAATTAAGAAAATCATTTTTAAATGGACAGATGTCATTTTCATCGAGGCCTTCTGCAAGTAAAACCTCATGCATAATTTGGGGATCTGTCTTTCCATGATAGTTGATTACTTCCACCGAAGTATCCACTCCATAAATTTTCTTAAAGGCATGTATAAATGCCTGGTGATGACACTCTGAACGGTCAATAAGGGTTTTGTCAATGTCAAAAAGTACTAATGGATTCATATTATGTCCTAATTTTCATGTTTTTGGAAATATTTCATGATAATATATTATAATAAATAAAAAAATTAAAAGAAATTAATTTTTAGAAAGCATTTCTTCAGCAGCGTTCTGAGACATTTCAATTATTTGTGCTTCAGGAATGCTTAAAACTTCTCTATTTTCCATTAAGATCTTTCCATTACATATGGTAGTATTTACATCACTGCCACTGGCGGAATAAACAAGGTGGGATAATGGGTTTCTAAATGGTGTTAAATGAGGGGCTTTAGAATCTAAAAGAACTAAATCTGCCTTTTTACCCACTTCGATAGTTCCAATATCACTTTCCATTCCCAGAGCATGGGCTCCATTAATAGTGGCCATTTCATAGGTTTGCTGGGCAGTTAAATAAGTAGGATCCATATTATGGATTTTCTGGAGCAGTGCAGCAAGTTTCATCTCTTCTAACATATCTAAATTGTTATTGGAAGCGGCACCATCGGTTCCCAGGGATACACAGATTCCTTTTTTAAGCATCTCAGGCACTGGTGAAACTCCTGAAGCTAGTTTCATATTACTGGCTGGATTGTGAGATAATTTAACTCCCCTTTTTTTTACAATTTCTATTTCATCTGTAGAAAGGTGCACGGCATGAGCGGCCAGAACATCCTCTCCTAAAAGGCCAATTTCATCTAAATATTCAAATGGACGTTTCCCATGGGCCCCCATTACTTGTTGAACTTCATATTCCGTCTCAGCTACATGGATGTGTATATGATTGCCATATTTATTAGCTTCCTTTCTTACTCCTTTCAAAAGTTCTTTAGAACAGGTGTATGCTGAGTGAGGTCCAAATGCTACGGTTATTCTCCCATCTGCAGTGTCATGACATTCTTCAATGAGGCGCTTGCTTTCCTTAAACTCAGCCTTTCTTTTTTCTTCGTCGCCTAGATCAATCATGCCGTGGCTTAAAATGCCCCTTAGGCCGGCTTCATCTGCGGCCCGGGCCACATCATCCATAAAAAAGTACATATCATTAAAGGTAGTGGTTCCCGATTTTATCATTTCCACGCAGGCCAATAAAGCCCCGGCATAGCAGTAATCTCCATTTAGGTGGGCCTCCATGGGCCATATATGTTCATTTAACCAGGTGTCCAGTGGTAAATCATCGGCCAGACCTCTAAGCAAACTCATGGATAGGTGAGTATGGGTATTGACCATTCCGGGCATTAAAATTTTATTTTCAGCATCTATGACTTTATCTATATGGCTAAAATCAATCTTATCATTGATTTCAATAATTTTATCATTTTCTATTAACACGGATCCATTATTCACTGTTCCGCCTAATATTTGAGCATTTTTTATTAGAATGGTATGATTTTCCATATTCGGCCTCTAATTGAATTTTGTTAAAAGTTATCGTATATAGTAATTTATTTTTTAATAACTCCACTTTTTAATATATTGATAAAATGAATATTAATTTAATTAATTAGTCATAAATTTAATTTCAGGAATATTAATCAATGTTTAATAACTAAAATCTCTTTTTATATATAAGTTCCTCAAAAACTATTTTAAATTCCACACCATTATCATTTTTAACTTCTAATACTCCATCGATTTGATCAATCAAGCTTTTTACTAAAAATAATCCTAAGGTGTGGGATTTTTCCAAATCAAAATCTTTTGGAAGACCAATTCCATTATCTTTAACTATTAATTCATATTTCTCATTCAACTTATGGAATAATATCTGAATTTCTCCATCTCCTGACTGGAAAGCATGTTTTAGGCTATTTGAAACTAGTTCATTTACTATTAAACAACAAGGGACTGATGTTTCAATATTTAAGTAACCCTCTTCTAAATCGGTCCATAAAGTTATTTTCCGGCTTCTAGCAGAGTATTGTTCAAATAGGTAATTGGTCAATTTTTGTATGTATACCTTTAAATCAACTTTTGACAGGTTTTCAGATTGATATAACAATTCATGGACAATAGACATGGTTCTTATTCTATTCTGACTGTCTTCAATTAGTTCCAGTGGATCTACATCAGAATCCCAGTATTTTTGTAGATTAAGGAGGCTGGAAATTATTTGCATATTGTTTTTAACCCGGTGATGAATTTCTCTTAAAAGAGTATCTTTTTCCTCTAAAGAGTTCCTTATTTCTTTGTCAGCTTCTTTACTATGAATGGCTAGCGCATAAAATTCACCAATTCTAGTTATGGCATCTATGTCTTTTTTAGAATAATCGCGAGGGGAATTAGCGAGTGCAATTTGCCCTACCAATTTTTTCTCTGAAAAAATAGGCACTGATAGAAAATTTTCTAACTTAATATGTCCTTCGGGAATTCCTGCTGATGACTCATGTTCTTGTGGTGAATTAGTAAAGAAAGAATTTCCTATATTCAATGAATAACCCCAAAGACCATTATATTTGCCATCGGCTCCTTTTGGGAATTCAAGCCGTTCTTCTTCTACCAATACTTTACAGTTAGGCATCATTTTAGTCAAAGTATGGATTATATTATATCCTGTTTTTGGATCTATGGAAGAAACATAACCCTGCAAACTTCCAGTTAATTCTTTTGACTCTTTTAAAATTACTGACGCTACGTCCTCTATGCTTGAATCAGGAGAAATAATGGGGGAGTATATATGTGCTAGAGATTGATTAATTTTAAGTTCTTTTTTAAGATTAGTACGTGATCTTTTCTTTTCAGTTATATCCAGGACTGATACTAAACTCTTTTTAGTACCAGGAATCATAGCTACACTCATATAAGCGTCTTTAATATTACCTTCGCGATCTATTAACTGGCTTTCATAGTTTTTCGGCGCTTTTTTAGGATCTATTCGGCGCAGCCTATGGTATTTTTTCATTAGTTCTAATTGGTCTTCCACAAAGAATTCAGTCCAGGTCAGTTTATTTTCTATTTCTTCTTTAGAATAACCACTAAGTTCACAAAATTCTTCATTAACCAAGGATAAAACCATATCTTCCTCGCTTATAGCGGTGGCTGTGCCTGTATTTTCAAAAATAGATTTATATTGTATTTCAGAAATCTGTAAAGCTTCTTCAAATTTTTGACGATCTACACCTTTCCAAACAGCATCCATAAGTAATTCTAACTGCAGCAAATCTGTTGCATTGTAATCTTCTTCTTTATTGGCCACACCCACCACGGCCACAATTTCGTTTCTACTAAAAACTGGAAGAGTCATGTATTTATAAAGTGGAGCGTGTCCTTCAGGATAGCCCTTTTTAAGTGGATGGTGGGATTGGAAGTCATTTATAATAAATGATTTTTTCTGGCGAACGGCTTCTCCCCAAATACCTGTTTTTTCTAGTTTATAGATTGCAGGTGCTTTCTCAACTGAACACTCTTCCATAACACCTTTTGACCAGGTATTTAGAATAAATTCTTCTTTATCAGGATAATAATGGTAAATATAACCTATTTTACTTTTAGTAAGTTCAATTGCTTCTCTAAGAGCATAATCTAATAGTTCTTGAACCGATTCTGGATTATACTGCAATATTTTAACCAAACTTTTTAATCTATTCTGATTAAGAATTATTTCTTCTTCGGCCTGCTTTTTTTCAGTTAAATCATCATAAACTGCTACAACTTCGCCTGAAGCTAATTTGTAAACATAATTTTCACGCCAGCCCGAAATTCTTTCGTCCTTATAAAATGAAATAGGGAACCTTTCCGGGGTCCCGGTTTTCCAGACCCTTTTAAACACATCAAATAGTCCGAATTCTATTACTCCGGGGAATGCTTCAGTAATTTTTTTACCAATAACCTCTTTTCTAGATACTTGCTCTATTTTGGCACCTGCAAGGTTGAAATCTTTAATTATGAAGTCTTCGCCGTCATGTAAGGCTTCATAAACTGCTAATGCAGTATCCATATTTTCAAAAACTTCCCTATATTCTCTTTCTGAGATTTTCAATGCTTTCTCAGCATTTCTTATTTCTGTAATGTCAGACATTACTCCAATCATTCCGGCTAAATTACCATTGGGGTCATTGTAGGTATTTTTTACAAAAAGGATTTCATGTATAGTGCCATCAGCATATTTTACAGGAGATTCATACCTCTGGGCGCCGGGATTTTCAAATAGTTTTTGATCTTTTTCATGGAATTTATCTGATAATTCAGGAGGATTTAAGTCATAAACTGTTTTTCCAATGATTGATTTTTTAGATTTGCCTAAAACTTCTTCAAATGCAGTATTACATCCTCTATACTTGTAATTAACATCTTTATAGAAAATAGGGTTAGGTATACTGTCCATTAAATTTTGAAGGAAATTGTATTGCTTTTTTAAAGATTTTTGCACATTTTTTAAATCTGTCACATCACGGATAACACCGACCAAGTGATCTGCTCCGGTTTTATCATTGTAAACAGTTTTTTTAGTGATAATGGTGTGCGTATGCCCGGAATAAGTAGTAATTTTTTCTTCATTTACATTTTCTTTTTTCGTGATAAATACTTCTTCGTCCTTTTCCCAGAAAACATCTGCCTCATGCTCGGGGAAGAAATCATAATCGGATTTTCCTACTAATTCTTCATTACTATGACCAATAAATTCACAAAAAGCAGTGTTTACTAATTCCCATTCATGGTTTCGATTTTTAACGAATACTGGGTCGGGAATGGTGTTAATAATCTTGTATAGATAATTTTCTGATTCAGTAAGTTTTTCTTCTGCTATTTTTTGTTCACTTATATCAGATATGAATCCTTCTAAGGCCAATAGTTCCCCTTTACCCGAAAAAATTCCTTTTCCTTTTTCTAAAACATATTTAGTTATAGAATCCGAAGTAATTATTCTATAAGGTATTTTAAAATGCTTTTTTTCTGCTAATGCTTTTTGCACT
This sequence comes from Methanobacteriaceae archaeon, assembly GCA_030656015.1. NCBI lineage: Archaea > Methanobacteriati > Methanobacteriota > Methanobacteria > Methanobacteriales > Methanobacteriaceae > Methanobacteriaceae archaeon. The sequence goes on along the minus strand of JAUSNX010000012.1, from coordinate 173,310 downwards.
TCTTCCCAGACTTTTTCACGGTCGTCGGGATGAATCAAAGAAGCAAAAGAAAGTTTTTTATTTTCATTTAAATCTTCTGATGTATATCCTGTAAGCTCTAAACATCCTTCGCTGACAAATTCTATGGTCCATTGAGGATCGTTTTTGCAGCGGTAGGCCATACCGGGTAAATTACTCATTAATGTTTTTAATGTTCGTTGACTATCGCTTAGATTTTTTTCTAGTTCTTTTTGTTCACTCATATCTAGGTTGATTCCAATGATTCTGGTGGCCATACCATTTTCGTCAAATTCATTTCCCTTAGCCAGGCCTAAAATCCATTTCTCTGTACTATCTTTGCATATTGCCCTATATTCTATTTTAAATTGATCTAATTTATCTTTAAATTGTTGATTGAGGTTTGAAATAGTTTTTTCACGGTCTTCGGGATGAATAATCTTGATCCAGGATTCATAAGTGGCTGGGGATTCTCCGGGTTCATAGCCAAACATTTGATAGTATTCTGGTGAAAAATAGGCAGCTCCGGTGCTAATATTCCAGTCAAATAATGCGGCATTGGCGCCTTGCATGGCCAGATTTAAACGTTCTTCATTCTGTGATAATTTTTCCTGAGTTTTCTTTAAATCAGTTATGTCTATGGATGAGGCTATCCATTCTTTTTTCCCGACCATGGGGGCAATTGAAACATACATATTTAATGGTGAACCATTTTTTTTAATAAAGCGAGTTTCGTATTTGGAAGGAATTGAAGAATCTCCTGATTCTCTTTTTTGGTGGTATTTCATCATTAAATCAAGGTAATCTGGATGTACAAGTTCCATCCAATTCATTTTTCCTTCAACTTCTTCTTTAGAATATCCGGATACATTTTCCCATTCAGAATTAACCATTAATATTAGTCCACTTTTATCAAAAAGTATACTAGAAGAGCCAGAATTGTCAAAAATAGTCTTATATCTCTTTCCAGATTCGATAATTGTCTGTTCTGCTATTTTTTTATCAGTTATATCTCTGCTAAATGAGGCTAATTTTTTAACTTCTCCGTTTTCTAATATGGGGATGATGCGGTGTTCAAATATGATTCCATCTCGCTCATCTTCAAATTCAACTGGTTTTTTTGTTTTAATAACATTTTCAAAATGTTTCCAGCGTGATTTTGCAAGTTTAGGATTTATAAATTCTTTAAAATGAGAACCAATAAGTTGTATTTTATCAAATCCTAATCTCAGAGCAGTAGATTCATTAACATCTAAGAAAATTCCTTTATTATCTGTTAGAAAAACAGAATAATTGGAAGAATTTAGCAAGGCTTTAGAAATTGCATAGCTTTCTTTCAACTTTTTATCATTTTTACTCTTGTAAATTGCAAGTTCCAGAGCATATTTAAGTTCATTAGGATCGTAAGGTTTAATTAAATAACCATAAGGTTGGGTATGTTTGGCTTTTTTAACTGTAGCTTCATCTGAATGTGCTGTTAAATAAATTATTGGGATATTTAATTTTATTATCTTTGAAGCGGCTTCTATACCATTCATATCTCCTTTTAAAGTAATGTCCATTAAAACAAGATCTGGCATTATCTCTGAAGCTTTATCTATTGCTTCTTGACCTCTTGATGCTACATAAGGAACTTCATAGCCTAATATTTCCAACCTCTTCTGAATATCGAGAGATTCAATAGCATCGTCTTCTACGAGTAATATTTTAAATGGGGACATAAAAACCTCGTATTCCTAATTTATAAGCTTAATTATATTTCAAATGGATTTTAATATTAAAATTCTTGTTATATATTCTAAAATTATTACTATTTAAAATATACAACTGAAATTTTTTATCTAACGTAATGTTTTATCAATAAATCTGTTAATATTAATATTTTGGCATATAATATGATTTTATGGAGATATCTATTAGTGTTAATAGGAAGAACAAAATTAAATCTAGAATAAAAATATAATAATATAAATTAAATAAATAAAACTGAAATTTAAAACTTAAAACATTCATAATTGATTTATAAACTAACTCTTGATTAATTACATAAAATATCATCTATTAAATTGCATAATAAATATTAATGGACTAATTTAGCTTGGAGGAGAATATGAAACTTAGAATAGCTATCCCATCTAAGGGAAGAATCAGCGAACCTTCGGTAAAGCTTTTATCAAAGGCAGGGATTGGATTAAAAGACACGGCCAATAGAAAACTTTTCTCAGATACTTATCATCCGGATATAACAGTCATGTTCACTCGGGCAGCAGATATACCTGAATTTGTGGCTGATGGGGCAGCAGATATTGGAATAACTGGCTTGGACCTAATTGAAGAAAAAAATGTTCAAATAAGGTTATTAGAAGACCTTAATTTTGGAAATGCTAGTTTAGTTTTAGCAGTTCCAGAAGATTCATCAGTGGAATCATTAAGTGATATAGAATCTGGAACAGTGGTGGCCACAGAATTTCCTAATTTAACTGGCAGATATTTGGAAAAAAATGGCATTGATGCTAAAATAGTGGAATTAAGTGGTTCTACTGAGATTGCACCTTTTATTGGGGTGGCAGATATCATAACTGATCTCACCAGCACAGGAACCACTTTAAAAATGAATCATCTCAAAATAATAGATACTATTCTTGACAGCTCTATTAAATTAATAGCTAATCCTAAAAGCTACAATGAAAAAAAAGAAATAATTGAAGAAGTACGCACTGGAATTAGGGGTGTAATGGATGCTGAAGGTAAAAAGCTCATTATGCTTAATGTAGATGAAGGAAATCTTGATAAAGTAACTCGGGCTATGCCAGGCATGACCGGACCTACCATATCCAAAGTGCTTTCTAGTGAGCATGTAGTGGCAGTTCACGCGGTTGTTGATGAATTTGATGTCTTTAAACTTGTAAATCAATTAAAAAAGTTAGGTGCACGGGATATTTTAGTAGTGCCTATAGAAAGAATAATATAAATCTATTTTAAGAATTCTATTTATTTTATATTATTTTTAATACTTTTTTTTTGATTTAATTTTTATTTATTTAAAATTAATATAAATTAGAAAAAAGCATTGAATGAAGAAATTCAATAAATTTATTTTTTTTAAAAATTTATTTGAAAATATTTTAAAAGAGGATTGATTATTCGGGTGATAAACGATCCAGCTTTATTTCATATTCTTTTTTCAAACTTATAATTAAAAACACCAGAGTTGCTATTAAAAGCATGAAAAATACTCCCACAAAGGCTAAATCTCCCCTTTGCAAGTAATAGCCTGGACTGACAATTAAGGTGTATAACAACATTCCCAGGGCCAGTAGATTAAGGTTGTAACCTATTTTTATCTTCTTTAAAAGGCCTATTCCTCCCCCTATTAAGAGAACTGATGTAATAAATTCGGCCAGTAAGTGCAGCATAATTTCAGCAGGTTTAGTGGCCATTTCTGGCACCTGGCCAGTTAAAATAAACATGCTCCACATAACTATCATTAAAATACCAATGAAAAGTGAATAAATAGCAATGATGTTTCTAATTTTCATGGTGATCACTATTATGGATTTAATTCTTGTTATTAAAATAATTTAATATTTTAAATAATGCTTGACATTTATTAATGAAATAAAACTAAGACATTTTATTTTTAAGACTACTTTTAAGAAGCTAAAAATTAAAAATAAAGAGTTTATTATTAAATTAAGTTAATTTAAGCATTTTTCATGCTCCAGGGGACCCATAAAGCTACGGTAATAGCTCCCAAAACTACTATGGAAATTATGAATACTGCAATATTCTGGATAATGCTGTAACTTTCGGCATAGAAAAATAACCACAGTCCCAGTGATAGTAACCATAAAAAACTGATTATAATTGTAGCATACACCCGATTAGTTTCTGGTTTTTTACCCATTTGACTATTCCTCCTTTGAATTCCTTTTAATCTAAAATTAACAAAAAATATAACAAAATTGAATATTTTTAAAATATTCTATTAAAAATATTCTAATTAAAATTCTTTTTCTGTTTATTCTATGAAAATAGCCGGTTTATAGGGCATGGCATTTTTGGCCTTAGCTTCAGGGTCATAATCAGCGTCCTGGTGAACAATAACTTCTGCTCCTACTTCTCCGGATATGTAATCCAAAGAATCAGAAAGTATTTGGTACTCATCCAGATAGCCTACATAACTAATACGGGTCATTTCCCGGCTTATTTTTTTAGCAAACTCAGCAATTTCCTTTTTATCATCATGGACATTTTGCTGCACAGATTGGCCCATTATTCGACCAATATCAGGCCTTCCAACTTCGCGGGCTATGTCAAAAACATTCCATTTCCATTCCGGAGCCAGATAAACATGTATTTTTTCGGGTTCCACATCTACAATTTTTTTAATCTCTGAAATATCTTTAACCAGTCCCTGGATGATTTCTTCTGCCTTTTGAACCTTATCATCTACTAAATCCGGATTATATTTGGGCCATGGAGCTTCTGATACAAATCCTTCTCCCCCATATTTCTCCCAAAGTTCTTCTGAGGTGTGAGGTGTGAAAGGAGCCATTAATCTAATCCATGCTTCTAGAACCGTGGCCAGAACAAATGAAATTTCGGGTACTTGTTCCTCATTCTCTAGGTCAGATTTAATCCGGTGGAAGTAATGATCCAGATCCTTTTTAAGGAGGAAAAGAGAGTCTTGAACTGCTTTTCTGGTTTGGAATCCTTCTAATGCTTCAGTGGCATCTTTAATTCTTAGATTTAATTGGCCCAGCATCCATTTACTTATGAAGTTCTTTGGAACAATATCTGATTCAGTTCCAACTTCATTGATGTAGAGTGGGCCTTCATGTATGTCTTCCACTCTTTGAGCGAACTCTACGAACCATTCCAGTCTCCTCTTAGTTCCTTTGACCTCCTTTTCTCTCCAATCAAAGTCCTGCCATGGTTCGGCAGCAGACATTAAAAAGAGTCTTACCACATCTGCGCCATGATTACTAATAGCATCAGAGAGAAGTATTACATTTCCTTTAGAGGACGACATTTTATGGCCTTCTAAGAGCCCCATTCCGAATACAACAATTCCTTGTGGCCGTTTGTCTTCGGGAAATATGGCGGCGTGGTGGAATACATGGAAGGTGAGGTGGTTTCCAATCAGATCCTTGGCTGATAATCTCCAATCCAGCGGATACCAGTAGTTGAATTCATCTTTTATTTCATTTAAAAGACTTTCTTCTACTTTAACATCCCCAGGTTTATTTAAGAACACTTGTGAGAAGAATTCATCATTTAAATGATCAGGATTCATTTCTCTAAGGTATTTGGCAATAGTATAATATGACATGTAAATGCTGGAATCGGTCAGTGGTTCTATTATCCACTGTGGATCCCATGGAATCTTGGTTCCCAGCCCAATCCTACGAGAACAGGCCCAATCATGTAACCATCCAATATAATATTTGAAATTGGCTCGAACTTCTTCAGGGACAATTTTCATCCTTTCCAGAGTGTTTCGAGTTTTATTTTTCCATTCTTCATCAGAATACTTCATGAACCACTGGTCTTCCATTATTTTAACTACACAACGGTTTCCGCAGCGGCAAATAACGGGTCTTTCAGCAAAATCATACATTAAACTGGCCTGACCTATTTCCCGAAGCTGGGCACTTATTTCATCACGGGCTACCGAGACTTTACGGCCACTATAATTGGTTATATGCTCACTCATAACTCCCTTAGCATGTTCCTGTTTGTAAAGCTCATTGGTGGCTTCCTGGAGTTTGGCATCATTTTGATTTTTAACACCCAACTTTTCAATTAATTCCTGAGCAGGGAATTCTCCATATCCTTTTAAAGTAATGACATTAATAGGTTGAATTTTTTGCACAATTTCTTTTAGATCATATTTATTTAGAAGTTCTGGATTGTTTTTAAGATCTTGAAGGGCAATATAATCTGCGGGGGCATGACCCGGTACAGAAAAGACCACCCCACTCCCATATTCTGGATCAACAAAACTAGCTGGTAGAATAGGGTGTTCTTCCCCCGTAACGATATTTTTTACCATGCGACCAATTAATGGCTTGGGATCAACTTCTTCTATGATTTCTAAGGTTTTTTGTTGTGAAAGATTGTCATGAGCCTCTTTACTTATTAACCATTCTTCATCATCAGCCCTAACTTTAAGATAATTAACTTCAGGATTTAGCCAGAGGTTAGTGGCTCCGTAAATAGTTTCTGGGCGGAAAGTTGCCGGGACAAGGAAATAACCATCAATTTCAAATTTAAGAAGGGTTAATTCGTTAATTCCCACACCTTCCCCTTCTAAAAGGTCGTGATCTCCTACAGGATTTTCACACTCGCCACAGTACTTCACTGGGTGGGCACCCTGTTTTACATAGCCTTTGTCTTTGAGTTGGCGAATTTGCCATTCAATAAATTTTTGATAAGATGGATCAGTAGTTCTAAATTCTCTTCTCCAGTCTATGGAATAACCCATATGTTCCATAACTTCATGATACTCACTACTGAAGTACTTTACAATGTATTCTGGGTCTGTGAATCTTTCCAGTTCCTCTTCAGGTACTTTATGGATATTCTGGTAAATATCCATGGTCCAGGGGTCGCGACGCTGTATACGCTTGGCTATTCCAATAACCGGGGCTCCAGTAACGTGCCAAGCCATGGGAAATAGCACATTATATCCTCGCATTCTTTTAAAACGTGCATAAACATCAGGAACAGTATAGGTACGTCCGTGCCCAATGTGCATGGCGCCACTGGGATAAGGGTAGGCAACCGTTAAGAATAATTTTTCTCTTTCATCTGGATCTGATTGAAATACTTTTGATTCATCCCATTTCTTTTGCCATTTACTCTCCACGTTCTTTTTCAACAGAATCACCGTCACAATAAGTTTAAATTCGTAAATAATGATTTAATTTATTTTATTTTTACTTTTCTATCTAATTTAATCTTTAATTCAATTAATTCTTTAAAAATCCTGACTATTGATGCGTCAATAAGATTATTGATATTCATTATATTAATTCCATTATAATCGAATATCATTAATTATGAAAAATACATAAAATATGTATTAACTACAATTTCTATTATATTTTATTGAAAATTAAGTTTATAAATTAATATTTCAATTTTCAGTTTCTATTTCTTCTTCCAGCCAAGTCAAATAATCTTGTGAACCATTAATTATGGGTAAGGCTATTATAGCTGGATTTTCATAGCTGTGCAACTCTTTTACTCTTTTTATAATGTCATCAACCTTACTTACCAGACTTTTAACTAATAAAATGGACTCCTGGTCATTTTCTATATTGCCCTGCCACCAGTAGAATGATTTAATGTCACTGATTATGTTAGCACACCCAACCAGTCTTTCCGAAACTAATTTTTCTCCTATGAGGGAAGATTCATCTTCACTGGAAGTGGTAATATAAATCAAGGCAAACATCTAATCAACTCCTTTAGGAAGAATTATAATTAATTTTCATTAGTATCTTTATCTGAGGGGTGGTATTTCTGGTGAGCAAATTTTATGCTGGGAGTTTTTTACTCGCTCTCTTATTCTTTGAATTTCAGAAATTGGTAAATTAATTTTCTTAGCAATTATATCATTTTCTAATGATTTATCAACCATTAAATGAAGAATTTCATCCAGAACAGCATATTCCATTCCTAGTTCTTCTTCATCGGTCTGACCAGGCCATAAGCCTGCAGTGGGAGGTTTTTCAATTATTTCGGACGGAACTTCCAGGCCTCTGGCCACTTCTCGGACATGAGTCTTGTATAAATCTCCAATAGGCAATATGTCCACTCCACCATCTCCGTATTTAGTGAAGTAACCTACCAGTAGTTCACTGAGGTTACCAGTACCTGCTACTAATCTATTCAATGAATTGGAATGGTAATAAAGAACCATCATTCTTATTCTGGCTTTTAAATTGGCTCGAGCAAGCTCATTGGATTGATGAGAACATAAATCATAGAACGGTTCGATCAAATGGTCAATATGAATTATTTCATATTCAATTCCCAGTAGCTTAGCAATTACTTCCGCGTGCTCTACATCCTCTGATGAGGTAGTTTCACTGGGCATTATAAGTCCAAGCACATTGGAAGATCCTAATGCTTTCTGAGATAAATAAGCCACTATCGTGGAGTCTATACCTCCACTAAGGCCTAGAACAATTCCAGATGTTCCAGAATCATTCACTTTTATTTTTATAAATTCTTCCATCTTTTCAATGGCCTTTTCTATATTTAAAACGGGAATTTCTTTATTTTCCATTTATAATCGCCTTAAAATGCTTTTTAACAAGTATGGTTAAAGAATGTGTTTTTAATAATAAAATCATGATAATCAATTTTTCTAATAATTTTATTTTAATATAATGTTATGCCTTTGATATAAGATAAGTTTAAAAGTAAGTATAATATATTCGATATATCCAAATAATAAAAAGGACCAATGAGGATAGAATAAGCTATTTTTAAACTTCATTAGTTTTAATATTCATTGTAGGAGGATTATAATGGCATTTAAAGATCTATTTAAATTCAACAAAGGAAAAACAACATTTGTATTTGTTGGGGGTAAAGGAGGAGTGGGAAAAACTACGGTTTCTGCCGCTACTGCTTTATGGATGGCTAAATCTGGCAAAAAAACTTTAGTAATATCTACTGACCCGGCACACTCTCTGGGAGATTCACTGGAGCAAGAAATTGGACATTATCCAACTCCTGTGGTTGAAAATCTTTTTGCTGTGGAAGTGGACCCTGAAGTGGCCATGGAACAATATCAGGCAAAAATGCAAGAACAACAAGCTTCAAATCCTGGAATGGGAATGGACATGCTCCAGGACCAAATGGATATGGCATCCATGGCGCCGGGAATCGATGAAACTGCTGCTTTTGATATTTTCATGCAGTACATGACTACTGACGAGTACGACATTGTGATTTTCGACACGGCTCCAACTGGACACACCCTTAGACTACTTTCCTTCCCAGAAATGATGGATTCCTGGGTAGGAAAAATGATTAATATAAGGAGACAAGTGGGAAGTATGGCTAAGGCCTTTAAAAACATCATGCCTTTCATGGGTGATGAAGAAGAGGAAGATAAGGCCTTAGAAGACATGGAAGTAACCAAAAAAAGAATCAGAGAAGCAAGAGATGTTATGGCTGACCCTAACAGAACTTCATTCAAAATGGTTATCATTCCAGAAGAAATGTCAATCTACGAGTCTGAAAGAGCAATGGCGGCACTTGAAAAATATAACATGCACTCTGATGGAGTTATTGTAAACCAGGTCTTACCAGAAGTTACTGATTGTGAATTCTGTGAAGCTAGAAGAAACTTACAACAAAAGAGACTCAAAGTGATTGAGGAAAAATTCTCTGATCAGCTGGTAGCAGAAATTCCGTTACTAAAAGAAGAAGCCAAGGGTTTGGAATCATTAGAAAAAGTTGCTGAAATGTTATATGGTCAACCAAATGCTTAATTAATGATCTTATAATATTTTATTATTTTCTTTTTATTATTTCCTATTTTTTTAAATATTTATTTTAAAATTTGTAAGTAAATCCAACTTATTAATTAATAATAATCAATCATTGAAATTTTTTTATTTATTAGAAAAATAGTTATTTTTATTATTTTTTTCCATTTTTTCAGAAATTATAAAGGGGTTTATAAATTTAAACCATATAATTTTAATATGTAGTTTAGGTGCATATAGTATAAGATAAGATTTTTGTTTAGGCATAAATGAAAAAATTTTAGGATGCAAAATAGGATACAAAAAATTATTCGTGGTGAATTAAATGAAAATTTCAGTGTATGGTGCAGGAAATCAGGATCTTTATGTGAACCAACTTAAATTACCAGAGAAATACGGTGGAGTACCTCCTTATGGTGGAAGCCGAATGGCTATAGAATATGCTCAGGCAGGACATGATGTTTACTTGGCTGAACCAAATAGAGAAATGTTAAGTGATGAGCATTGGAAAATCGTAGAAGCTGCAGGGGTCAAAGTAACTGCTGATGATGCAGAAGCAGCTAGACATGCAGAAATAGCAGTTCTTTTCACTCCATTTGGTAAAAAAACCTTTGAAGTTGCTAAAGAAATTACTAAACACATGCCTGAAAACGGAATTATTGCCAACACTTGTACGGTGTCTCCTATAGTATTATACTATGTTTTAGAGCGTGAACTGAGAAAAGATAGGAAAGACATAGGAATAGCTTCCCTACACCCTGCAGCGGTACCTGGAACTCCTCAGCATGGCCACTATGTTATTGGTGGACATTCCTCTAGTGATCTGGATATTGCTACTGAAGCACAAATACAAAAATGTGTGCAACTAGCTGAAAGCTGTGGAAAAGACGCTTATATTGTTCCCGCAGATGTATCTTCAGCAGTAGCAGATATGGGATCGCTGGTGACTGCAGTAACACTATCTGGTGTTCTGGATTACTACTATGTGGGTACTCAGATTATTAAGGCCCCAGAAGAAATGGTGGAAAAACAAATTTTAATGACCTTACAGACCATTGCTTCTCTGGTAGAAACCTCTGGTGTTAATGGAATGCTGAAAGCCATGAACCCTGAACTTCTAATTAAGAGTGCTAAATCCATGCACTTATCCGAGGAACAGGAAGAACTGGATGCGGCAATAAAAACTCTTGAAAAACTGGATGACAACGTAAATAAATGGGTGCAAAAAGGAACCATTCAACCAACCAACTTGGTGGCTGCACAGGCCCTGGCCAATGAATTGCAGAATTTAATGGGTGGAATGGCTGCTGAAGGTACCATCCGAAGATGTATGCGGAAAATGTTTGAATAAAACAAATATTTTCTTTTTTACTTTTAATCAAACTCTAGCTTCAGTTAAATTATTTTTATTCTCATTTGTTCTGTTTTTTAAACTATACTATTTCAAATAGGCCAATTATTAATTTAAACATTCAAAATGATGTTGATTCTATGATTATAAAAGATCTAAAAACTGCAAGATACTTTGAAACGTTGGATGGAACATTTATTTGCGAGTTATTGCATCCAGACCGAGAAAAGAAGGAAATAAAAATGGAATGTAGCATAGCTCATGCTATTTTGCGGCCTGAAGAGTCTTCCCATCCACACCGATTGAAAAAATCTTCTGAAGTTTATTTCATATTGGAAGGAAAAGGTTTGATGTATATTGGGGATGAAAAAGCCGTCTTAGAGCCAGGACAGTCGGTTTACATCCCGCCCGGTGAAATACAATTTATAAAAAATATTTCTGATGTTGAATTGAAGTTTTTATGTGTGGTCTCACCGCCCTGGAGTAAGGAAGACGATGAAATTTGTTTAGAATAAATATAACAATTTTATATAACAATTTTTTTGAAATTCAAATAAATATTAATTGAAATAATGAATAAAGCACCTTATTTCAAATTAAGTTTTATTTTACTTTTATTTATCTAATAAATCACCATAACACACATATATGTGAAATCACTCTGGGCCACTTCTTCCAGGGTGCTGGTGACTAATTTTTCGTCTGTGTAACTTAAACGTTCGCCGATGGCCACTTTTCTCTGGGGATTCACTCCATTATCCAGTAAAAATTGGGCCATGTCTGCTGTGCTGCGAGAAGGAAGTGCAATGGTGGGCCGGCCATTATTCAGGATATTTATTACTTCCAGGGAATTTTCACGCCCATGGAATGTCATAAGGTCTGCTTCGTCCCAGGGTATCTCCTGGCGTGCTGCACATAGCTGTAAGGAGCTTATACCCGGAATAACTTCTAGATTAATTTTATTTTCTAATCCTTTTTCTTTAATTATTCTTTTTATCGGTTTTAAAACGCCTGAAAATCCAGGATCACCGGTTGAAAGGACACAAACGCTTTTTCCATCATGAACCATATCCACGGCCATTTCTAATTTCTCCTGCACGTCTTTGACATTCAATGGAACCACTTCATTGGCCTCTGGAAATAGTTCTAGTGCCCTTTTACTTCCAATGGTTATTTTAGCTGATTTAACTGCTTTTCTAGTGGCTGGAGTTACATAATCAGCAGAACCCGGCCCTATGCCGGCTATATAAAGTTTTGACATTTAATTAGTCTCCATGATATTTAAATCGTAATATTGAATTATTATTAATTGAATTATAACAATTAAAAAATTTACATACGCAATTAAGAACAATTTATTTAATTAATTTAATATAAATCTATATTCATATTATATTACTAAGTTGATATGTAAATATTCAAGTAATTTATAAATTTCAATTTTTATACTTCTTTAAATATTTTAATAAAAACAGGATTTAATTTATCTAATAAAAAAGTGATACCATGCTCCAGATTGCAGTTACCGGAAAACCAAACGTTGGAAAATCATCATTATTTAACTCAGCCACACTTTCTGAGGCCGAAGTGGCCGGATATCCATTTACTACTATAGATGCCAATAAAGCAGTCTCGCATGTGGATACCAAATGTCCATGTAAGGAATTAGAAGTAGAATGCAGTCCTAAAAATTCAAAATGTGAAGAAGGAGTACGATTAATACCTGTAGAATTAATTGACGTGGCGGGCCTGGTTCCAGGGGCCCATGAAGGCAGGGGATTAGGGAACAAATTTTTGGACGATCTTCGCCAGGCCAAAGTATTGATACATGTTATAGATGCCTCAGGTTCCACAGATGAAGAAGGAAGGCCAGTAGAAGCTGGTACCTATGATCCTCTGGATGATGTCGATTTTCTAGAAACAGAAGTCACCATGTGGTTGTATGCCATTGTGGAAAGGAACTGGGAACGTTTAGTAAGAAAAGCCATGTCTGAAAGGTTGGATATGGGTAAAGTACTACATGAACAGCTTTCAGGGACAGGAATACTCTTGGAAGACATTTTAGAAGCTCGAAGAGAAATGGAAACAGATTACACCACATGGGAAAAAGAAGAACTAGTTGAATTTTTAGGAAAACTTCTTAAAATCGCCAAGCCGACTATAATCGTGGCCAATAAGGCGGATTTACCCACATCAGCTGAGAATATCAAACGATTACAGGAAAAATATCCTCATGTAATTCCTGCCTCAGCTGAATCAGAAATGGCTCTTACCCGAGCGGCCCAGGCCGGTCTTATAAGTTATCATTCAGGAGATGACGATTTCCAAATATTGGAAACGGATAAACTCAGTGAAAACCAGAAAAAGGCCCTGGAATATATTCGAGCAAATGTTTTGAAAAAATACGGCAGTACTGGTGTTCAAAGAGCATTAAATGAAGCAGTATTTGACCTTTTGAATATGATCGTGGTTTATCCAGTGGAAGATGAACACAAACTATGTGATCAGAAAGGAAATGTTTTACCCGATGCTATATTAATCTCTAAAGGATCTAAACCAAGGGAAATGGCCTATGTGATTCATACAGATATTGGTGAGAAGTTTTTGCATGCTGTGGATGCCCGTAAGAATATGCGGGTGGGCAGTGATCATGAATTAGAAGATGGCGATATTATAAGTATTATTTGTCGATAGTAGACTCCAAAATGATTTCTTACTGAAACCATTTTTTTAAAAAGAAGTTACAATGAAATAAATTCCTCCTATAACCAAAAGAGACTTAATAATTGGCCAAAATTTCCAAATATTAAATTATTTTCCATAATTTACTCCTTTTTAGTTATTTAAAATTTCTTGCAATTTTTGCTTTAAATAGTTAAATTGGCAATAATTCAATCCCCAATCTTCTCAATCAAAAGGGCCACATTGCGGCCAAAACGTCTAATGGTCTCCATTCCTTCATCATCACTCTGAACATCACTGGGAGCCAATCCAAAGACCATATTCCAGTAATTTGAACCAGGAACAATCATATCATTGATAAAGAAGAACATTAACATTTCTTGCAAGGTACTGGTGTGTCCTCCTCTTCGGGCCACAGCTATAGGACCTCCTACTTTCCAAGATAGGAAATTATCCGTGGCCATGGACATATATCCTATTCTTTGCAAGGCAGACATTATATCTCCCCGAGCAGTTCCAAAGTAAACTGGGGAACCTACAATGAAGCCATAGGATTCTCTAATTTTGGCAATGATATCATTTAATCCGTCATTGAGAACACATTCGCCTAATTCACGACATTTTTGACAAGCAATGCATGATCTAATGTTTTTTCCAATAAATGAGATGGTTTCAACTTCTAAACCTTCTTCTTCTATAACGCTGGCACATTCTTCCAGAACTTGAGCAGTATTTCCGTGGGGCCGTGGGCTGGCACATAACATAAGAACTTTTTTCATTATTTTTTCTCCCTAAAAGTGCTTTAATAGGTTTTTTGAGTGTTTATATGGTTTATTAAACTATTGGCATTAATAAATCATTTTGATAACTTCCTTACATTTTATATCTACAAACTCAAAAAAAATAATAGAATTATATAAATAAAGAGGTACATTTCAAGTGTAACTATGAAGATTTACCAAATCTCTAATGAGAAAGTCTTTAAAGAAATGGGGACTTCAAAGGATGGTTTGTATTAATAGGGATTTTAAAAATTCCACTGTACATAAAGGTAATGCAGATACTCGTTATTGACTTAGGAACCTAGAAAACGCCATAAACACCATAAAAAATTAATAAAAAACAATAAAAATTGAAAAGTATCCATAAATCAAGAATTTAGATAAATATCTGTAAAAAATAGAAATACTTGATTTTAAAAGATTGTTTAATGTTTATTTTTTTGAATCTGATTTATTTTATCTTTTAAAATCCTATGTAGATGTTCAGCACCTATAATTTTATCTTCTTCTAATTTCCAATGGGAGGGACACATAATAAATGGTTTGGATTGTCCTCCACCTAAACCTCCGTGACTTCCAATTAACTCTTCAAAAGCAGCTACTTCATTCTTTTCAGGATCATAAAAGCTGTTTACCCAGATATCAGGGGCATATTCGAATTTATCACTTCGCAATAGGTGTTTAGCTGAACTCGCACCGAAGTTTGCCAGTGGATTTTTTCCTTCCACTTTGTTTTGATTTAAATAATAAATTCCTTCTTTTCCAATGGCTAATGGACCTAATTCGTGGGATTGGACCATTATAAATCCTATCCCATCGTGCTGCACCAATCCGGGGATTAAATCTGGAAATATTCTAGTTATATCTTCGTAAGTCAATCTTTCTTCCCATTTAGTTAGATAAATTAGGCCTAAATTTCCAGAAGCTAGGACAATAACTTCTGCTTCTTCAGCAGTTGTTGGTGATTGATTTTGAGAGACTTCATAATTTTGAATATATTCTAAAACCTTCCCTTTACCCAGAGGACTATTTTTAATATTCTCCAAGGTATTGTCCACAGCACCTCTACTTTTATCAGTTGCATAATCCTTTTTTTCTCTCACATATTTTTTTCCAGTCTCTAATGGGGAGGTAAATGCTTGAGAAAAGTGGTCTTCATTGGAGGATAGTTCACTGTAAATATTAATTTCTAAGGGGAGTAATGTTCTCACTAAATCTTCTAAACTCATATTATATCTTTGTTTAAATGTAGCGCCATTGGTCTGCCCGTGATCAGATTGGATCACGAAATAATAGTTTCTTTTAGTATATCTTGCAGCATTCTCCAGCCTCTTAAATTGCCGGTCCAGTCCTTTAAGGGCATAAAATGCATCAAAATCCCTCACCCCAGAGTGATGAGCAATTTCGTCGTATCCTAAGTATGTGGAATAAGCCACATCAATATCTGAAGCTAACATATCACCAATAAGTGTCTGGGTGGTTATTTCTCTTAATAAAACATTCGCACCTGCTCTTACGAAGGCATAGACGAATCCTCTTCTTAAGCGGGGATTAATATCTTTAATCCAGTGAACTAACTGGGAACCAATTTCTAAAAAGGCATCAAAGAAGAACAAAATCACAATACGGGCGAAATTAGACGGACTAGAATAAAAATAATACCAGGTCGAATTGTAGAATTTTTTAAGATTTTTTAACTTACTGTAAGTAAATATAACGTCTTCTGCATCACCAGAAAATAAATTAGAGCGGCTGGCTCCATTTTCAGCCATAAGGCCTTTACCATTGGAAATACGCTTTTCTATGATTGATGCGTCAGAAAGGCCGGTAGAAACCATTATTTTATTTTTATTTATCTTTTCCACCCAGCGAAATGCCGGAAGGTTTTTGTTATTGCCATGCAATATTCCGGCCTGGCTGGCTCCGGTTTGGCTGGAGAGATCGGTTTCCCAAGGGATAATTTTATGAATTCCATCTTCTATCCATCTGGCCAAGGTGGGCATGTGCCCGAGTTCAATAGCTTCTTTTAAAATTTCTTCAGAAAGACCATCAATTTCTAAAAAAAGAACTCCTGGATAATTTTTAGGATTTTTGGATTTATTTTTTATATTTCTTCTCAAAACAGCCCTATAATAAGAAGTATCATCATCTAAAGTTATGATTGCAGATAGAATAGTGGTAATAAATGCCATTCCTAAAGGAGTAAGGATTAAGGCCCATCCTTCGATAGTGATTCCAGGAACAACATTACTTATTAGCCATATTAAAATTCCATTGATTATGAGAGAACCAATTCCTATTGTATAAACTAGGAATGGAAGAAAAATCCTCGATAGAATTGGCCAGAAAAGTGCATTTATAATTCCTAAAATACCTACCACTGCTGCTGCGGTAACCCAGTTATCTATGCTAAGGCCAACTGACAGGTGAGCTATTAAAATAAACCCTAAAACTTCTCCTATCCATAGAATAATGGTACGAACTAAAAAGCTGACTAAAGATGGCCTTTTTGGATCATAATAACTTTTAAGAGATTTTTTGCCCTCAGGGGAATGGCTTGCAGTGGCCTGGCTATTTTTAATATTATTCTTGTCTGACTTGTTCATCATCTACCTCGGGACTTTTAAGATGAAAAATAGTTATTTCGGGGGGACAGTTAATTCTAAACCAGAAAACATTGGTTCCTAATCCTCTGCTGGTGTACTGGATCATGTCTCCTACTTGGTACTTCCCTAATGGGTATTTAATAAAATGAGGGCCTCTAATCATAGTTCCCAGTCCGGGAATAATGAATTGGCCTCCATGGGAGTGTCCCGAAATTTGAAGGCCAAATCGCCCAGTTATGGAACTCACATCTGCAAAGTCAGGTTCATGGGCTAATAATATGGCTGGTCCTTCTGAAGGAATCTTTTCCATAACCAGATCAAGACGATGCTTGCCTAGCATGACACTATCCACTCCAGCAATGTGTAAAACTGCATTATTATCAGCTGATGCTCTTTTCAAGGTGAAAACATCGTTACTGACATCAGTTATATCACAATTTTGTAGAATGTTTCTTATTCTATCTGCACCAAGCCAGTGGTCGTGATTACCTAAGACGGCCAGAGAAATATCTTTGGGATATAGAAGTTTTAATAGCCTTTCCAGGGGTTTTTCGACTTCATCGAGAATATAGGAGACAAAATCACCAGTTATAGTTATAATATCAGGATTTTGCTGATTTACTAGTTCCACAATTCCTTCTAAATGGTGGGGGGTTATCCACTGGCCTAGATGGATATCTGAAAGATTAACAATGCGATAATCATGAAATAAAGGATCTAAATCTGGAATTATAATTTCTACAGGAAGTAATTCAAAATCTGAGGCATTAAACTCAGAATTACTGACTTTACCACGATATTTGGTCATGGTGCGCTGTATTTTTTGCATAAATTCCAATGCTTTAGGTGTTTTTTCTTTCATATAATCAAAACACATTTTTAATTAATTGCATTTAGGTATTCTTTAATTTCAAATCTAATGTTTATTAGTTCTTTTTAATTGATAAATCATCTTTAAATAATTAATCAACATCAAAATTTTTTCAATTTATTTATATGTTTTAAAGAATATAGAAATTTTGTTATAAAAATTCCGATTATCGGGGGTTAAACATGAGAACTTTATTTGGTATTTCAACAATATTTTTGATGGTGGGCCTTTTAGTGGCTCCCGGATGTGCTTTTGCTGCTGAATTTTCAACTAGTGATAATTTTGATTCTGATTTTAAATTATCTGCATCTTCTGAGAAAATTAGTCCAGAAGTTAAAGGCGGTGGAGGAAGCCGTGGTGGTTCCAGTTCATCAAGTAGCTCAAAAGCGATCAAGAAAGCTGACGGGGATGACGATGATGGTACGGATGATGGTTCAGACTCAGGATTTCCATGGTGGATTATCCTACTTATAATAGTCATAATACTCCTGGCAGTAGCTGCAGTGGTATGGTTTGCATTTTTAAAGAAATAGGGTCTAAATAACCTTTATTTTTTATTATTCACATTTTTATTACTTTAAAAATAAAAAGGTAGTTTTATGGTTGTAATACTACAAATTATCAAGAAAAATTTTCCTAAAGTTATTAAATTACCAGTAACTAAAATTTTAACGCTGGTTCTGGCGGTTGTTGCCTATGGTACTATTGGATTTCATTTAATAGAGGGTGTAACATGGACAGAATCTCTTTACTGGACTTTTGTTACTATCGGTACGGTGGGGTATGGTGATTTCAGTCCAAAGACTGCTTTAGGAATGTATTTTACTATTACGGTAATTATATTTGGAATAGGAACTTTTGCTCTGGCTGTGGAGACTTTATTAGAGTTCCTGGTTAAAAGACAGCAATTGAGATTAATGGGGCTTGTTAATGTGGAAAGATCAAATCATGTGGTAATTTGCGGCTGGACCGAAAGTACCATGGAATGCATAAAAGAGATTGGAAAAGATTTCGAGGTATTTGTCATAGATGAAGATGAAGATGTGCGAAAAAAAGTTCTTAAAAATAAGGCTAATTTCGTACATGGAGACCCAACCAGAATGAAAGATCTCGAAAAGGCCAATGTAAAAGGAGCTAAATCCATAATAGTGGACATGGAATCTGATTCTCATACTATTCACTGTATTCTGGGCATAAGAAAACTGGACAAAGAGGTTAGAATTATTGCTGAAGCTCAGCGATATGAGAACATTGAACAGATAAAACTGGCCGGGGCCAGCCAAGTGATTTCCCCATTTGTAATTTCGGGTCGTTTAATGTATAAAAGTATCCAGGATGGATACGAGGCCATGTTTGTTCAGGAAGTCCTAGCAGAGCACAGTAATAGAGAAATGAAAGAAGTTGAAGTACATTTTAACTGTTCATTAATTGGCCAAACCCTTTTAGAAGCTGATATCCACGAGAAAACAGGTGTGGTTGTATTAGGAGTAGGTGAAGAAGGAGATCTTATTATTGACCCTCCTAGGGAATTTATAATTAAAGAAGGAGATATAATTTTAGGAGTAGGAAAACCTGAAGAATTTACAAAACTGGAAACATGCCTTAGGACATGATTTCATTTTTATTCTAAAAAAATCAATATTTTTAAATTATTTTAATTAATATTATCTGGCCAAAATTAAACTTAATTTTTCTAATTATTTTAATTAAACAATCTACTCAATTAATTAATTTATATTCTTAGTCTTTATTCTTTAATTTTATCCATAATATTCTTAAAATCAACATTAATCTTTTGCAGTGGCTTAATAAACAGACTTCCATTAATATTTTCAGTTTTAAACACAAAAGGTATGATATTAACTCCCTTTTCCTGAGCTTTTTGTAGTGCTCTAGAAAAATCCGGATCTGTATCATTGTTTGGAGAAAATACTTTCGCATCTTCTTTGAGAATTAAAAATAGTACTGAAGATTCAAATCCTTTATCTAGGGCAGATATAAGTTCTTCCACATGTTTTTTCCCTCTAATAGTTGGTGCATCTGGAAAACGGGCCCATTCATCTTCAACTAAGGTACATCCTTTCACTTCCACCAGCATTTTTTTCACATCAGGTATTGAATCATCAATAGGCTTTAATAAAAAGTCTAAACGACTCTTTCCAAATGTGTACTCTCTTCTTTCAATGGAAAATCCTTTAAATTCATCAACCCGCCCAGATTCAATTAACTCTGCCGCCAGATAACTATGGAATCCAGAATTTATCAAAACCCATAAATTATCTTTAAAAACACCTATAACATCAAACTTTGTTTTTCTTTTGGGGTTATCGGCTGCTTTTCTAAGAATTAGCTTAATTCCTGGATGAAGTAGCTCTTTCAATCTCCCAGGATCTCTAAGATGTGCTAATTTAGGATCAGCATCTTTAGAATCGCTACGGTCTTGGAAAAGGACAGTAAATCTATTGGGTCTCTCCAAAAATATTCCTTCAATTAATTCTTTTATTTGCATGAATGGGTTTCCTAATTAATTTAGTGTATTTGGGGCCTAAATTATTCTACTTAATCATTATAAACTATTAATTGTAGATAATATATTAATTATAGAAATTAAAATTATCTAAAACCATTATGAAGTCTTGGGCCTTTTTTTCAGTAAGATTAAATGCTTCATAACGGTAAGTTTCATAAACAATGATTGGTGTGCCGTTTTTTATCAGTGGCTCACTTATATACGGGGCACTGGTAGGTTCATTAGATCGAGGAGGTATGTAATAGCTTAAACCCGGCAAATTTTTAACCAGAAAATGTGCGACCAATAGTGATTCATTATTGGGAATAGCAGTGAAAATAAAAGTCTTTTCTTCATATTTTCCCTGGTTGGAATGCACATCCACTACCATAACAAACTTATTTTTCGCTATATCACTTACTGCATATTTATAAGCCAATAATTGTCCATAATAACGGTTTTTATTGTAATCATTACTGGCATTTACCTCGACTTTATAAATATAGTAACAGTACTTTAAATTGTTCTGATTTTTTAAAATAGAATTATAAATGGCCTTATGTGATTCTTCTTCTGCTGGGTGAACACCTATTATGTAGGCAATTTTAATTGGGGAGCTTTTATTTCCAAATGCCCCAAATTTTATTACTTTTCCAGCGGGACACGTCCAATTGGTATTTGGAGGGTTCTGGCCAGGATTAAAAATGCGTTTATTATTTATAGGATTTAAATACTCATGAAGCATATATGGGTTACTAGGAAGATTTATTTGATATTCATAAGTATTTGAATCATTATAATGGCCCAAAAGGATATTTAAATTACTTAAAATAAAAATAGATGTAGTAAAAAGAATAACAATAAAAATAAGCATTATTCTTCTATTTTTTAATTTCATTATTATCCTCTTGTTTTAAGAATTAACTTAAGAATTTATTTGATTATTAATTGATAAATTTATATTGATTACCATTCCAAATATTCTTTACATATTTATATGCTTGAAATATTTTATAATAGACTAAATTTAAAGTTTTATTCATATAAAATGTAGTATATAAATTATATTTCATATTTTAATCTACCATATGTTATACATAATCATTATATTAATTAAGAGGTGAAATTTTTGCATCCAAGACCAAGTCCCATTGCCGCTTCCCTTTATACATTGAGAGACCTTAATGCTGACGTTGTAATTCTCCATGGCCCTCATGGCTGCTGTTTTAGAACAGGGAGGCTTCTGGAAAGCGATGGTGTTCGAGTACTGACCACGGCCATGTCCGAGAATGATTTTATTTTCGGGGCCAGTGAGAAACTGGAAGAAGTTCTTAAAAAAGCAGACGAAATGTTCTCTCCAAAATTAGTGGGAATAGTCGGTACCTGTGCCAGCATGATAATTGGAGAAGATCTTAAAGAAGCTATAACTCAAGCCAATATACCTGCCCTAGTTTTACCTGTAGAATCGCACGGGGGATTTGGTGAAGGAGATAATACTGAAGGAGCCATAATTGTTCTGGAAGCTGCAGTCCTGGCAGGGATTATTCCTCCAGAAGAAGCAGAAAGGCAAGTAAAAATGCTTAGAATGGCCACTGAAATTGAAAAAACCAGGGGAATGGCTCAGGGAGAATATATAGCTCCATCTTTTGGTGATAATCATGAAAAAATCGCTTTAAAACTTACAAATGCACTTAAAAGTGGTAAAAAAGTGGCTATGGTTTTAAATGCTAAAAAAGAAACTTCTTACTTGTTTGCGGATGTGATGAAACTTCCTTACGCGGAAATAAACCCGGATAATATGCCTCTAGTAGTGGCCAACCTTGATCATAATATTGGACTTCCTAGAATTAGACAGCATGCTGAAAATATTAAAAATGAGCTTTCAGATGCTGGAATTAAGGTGGATTACATCACTGGTGGCCTGGATGAATATCCTATCACTGCCCAGGCTGCTGCGGAAATATTAAAAGATGAAAACATAGAATTTGCAGTTATAGCTGGAGTTCCACATGCTCTACCTATTGAAGAGTTAAATATAGAATCGGTGGCAGTTACGGATGGTCCTAGAATAGTTGAACCCCTTAGAAGGCTGGGATACTCTCATGTGGTGGCTGAATTAGATGCTCATTCTAAAACTCTGGGAACAAGTGTAATAGTAAAATCTGATTTTGGAGATACAATTCACAAATCCATTAGATCGGACTGAATTTGATTGTTGAGAATAAAAATAGCATAAAAAATATTTATCGTGACAATATATTTATTCCAGTTTTTATAAAGCGGAATATTGATGAGATATGCTATTGAAATAGAAAATAGTAAATAAAATTATAGTGTGCTTATTGAGATTAATAAATCTAATGAGCTCAATTTATATATTAATATTATTTGGGTGATAAAATGAGTAAAACAGTTGGTATGATTCTTTGTGGCGGTTTTGGAAAACGTCTACGTCCTATTACTGAGAGAATTCCTAAACCTTTAATTGAAATGAAGGAAGGATACACCATACTTGATAAACAGCTTTTTGACTTTAAAAATGCTGGTGTGGATCAAGTGTATCTTTTAACTGGATTTTTAAGTGATAAAATCCAGGAAAGATATGGTGAGGAATATAAAGGTGTTCAAATTGAATATGTGGAAGAATCTGAACCATTAGGAACATTAAATGCCATAAAACTTGGAATGGAAGCTATTGATAGCAATAAGCAATGTATTATTCGTAATGGGGATGTAGTTGCTGATTTAAACATTAAAAAAATGATTCATTTAGGGGAACAGTCTGATTATCCTTTATCCATTTTCATCACCAAAATGAAATCACCTTATGGTATTGTAGAAGTCAGCGGGGATCGTTTGGTGGCCTTTAAGGAAAAACCCGTTTTGGAATATTATATAAATGCTGGAGTTTATTTTGCCAAGGGACCTCTTGATTTTGGCGATTTTGACGTGGGAGATATTGAGAAAACATTGTTCCCTATGATGGCCAAGGAAAATCAGTTAGGTTACTACAAAGAAGACGGACTGTTCTGGATGGCCATTGATACTTCTAAAGAACTGGAAGAAATACAAAAAGAATATCAAAATCGGGAAGACAAGCCTTGGGGATATGAAAAAGTCCTTATAAACACCGAAAAGTACCTTACCAAGGAATTATTTATTCGGGAAGGTTACAAAACTTCTTTCCATTATCACGAACAGAAAGATGAAACCATGTACATTGTATCTGGTGCAGGATATATTGAGTTTGAAAACAAGAAAGAATACTTTGGAACTAATGATACCATCCGTATCGAGCCAGAAGAACCACATTCTATAGTGGCCATGGAAAATACAGTTCTTCATGAAGTATCTACTCCTCATCTGGATGATACGGTTCGGGTCAATGACTTCTATACTCGATAACTTTTAATTTTTTTTATATATTTTATTATTTTACTTAAAATTCTAATTTAGATATTTTTAATTTATATAAATCTAAATAATGATTATAGGGGATCAAATGGTAACTATTATTAATTATGGCAGTGGAAACCTGAAAAGTATTCGTAATGGATTTCTTAAAGTTGGTGTGGAACCTGAAATAACTCAGGATCCTCAAAAAATGCTTGATGCAGATGCATTAATATTGCCGGGGGTTGGTGCGTTTGGTAGTGCCATGGGAAACCTTCAAAAGTATCATGAAGTAATTTTGAATCACATCGAAGAAGGCAAACCGTTTTTAGGCATTTGTTTGGGCCTACAACTTCTTCTAAGTGGAAGTGAAGAGAGTCCGGGTATTAAAGGTCTGGATATATTTCCGGGTAATGTTATAAGGTTGCCACCGGGTCAAAAAATACCTCATATGGGCTGGAACCAGCTAAATATAAAGAGAGAGTGTGCTATTTTGGAAGGCATCGGAAAAGAGTATTTTTATTTTGTACACTCATTTTATGCTCACCCTGACAATGAGGAAGTTGTTTCAGCCACTACTTCTTATGGAATGGACGTGCCGGCTGTTTTTTGCAGGGATAATGTATTTGCCACTCAATTCCATCCAGAGAAAAGTGGGGAAGTCGGATTAAAAATCTTAAAGAATTTTGTAGATCTTTTAAAATGATTTATAAATTTTCTTTATGCTCTTTAAAAAAATTAGGAAAATATAATTATCATAAAAATTATATATAGTATTACTATAAATATAATAACAACTTTCTAAAATAATTTGTATCTTATTTAAATTTTAGAATAATTGGGTGATTAAATGGACATCGAGGGCTTTGTGCGCAGAAGAATTGCTGAAGAGGATCAAAATATTATAGAAGATGTGCTTTCAGATAGAATAATGGAATTTAAAGATATTGATAAGGAAAATGCTCTTAAATTGGCTTCAGCAGTTGTGGATGAAGTTCAAAATACCTTAAAAATTCAAAATCAGGAAGATGAATTTTTAAAAGAAATAATTGGATTTCACAGCGCCGATGTGGCCATGGGAGAAATGGGTGTAGGTTCTCGAGGGGCAGGAGACTTTTTTGTCCATCGAAAAATCGCGGAAATCGTATCCAGTACTCAAACTAATTCTTTTATAAATCCCACAGCTCAGGATGATGGAGGAGTAATTAAAACCTCTACCAAAGGTGAAGACGTTTATATTACCACGGCTGTAGATGGAATACACTCCCGACTCAGTGAATATCCATTCCTAGGAGGATTCCATGTGGCCCGAGCTTCTTTAAGGGATGTATGTGTCATGGGATCTGAACCGGTGGCCATTATATGTGATTTGCATCTGGCTGATGATGGA
Organism: Methanobacteriaceae archaeon; assembly: GCA_030656015.1. Classification (NCBI taxonomy): domain Archaea; kingdom Methanobacteriati; phylum Methanobacteriota; class Methanobacteria; order Methanobacteriales; family Methanobacteriaceae; species Methanobacteriaceae archaeon. The sequence goes on along the minus strand of JAUSNX010000012.1, from coordinate 148,214 downwards.
GATGTGGGAAAACTCTTTGATTTCATGGCGGGAGTAGCAACCGTTTCGGAATTGATTGATGTGCCTATTGTGGCGGGCAGCACTCTCCGGGTCGGCGGGGACATGGTTTTAGGTGACCGTTTGGTAAGTGCAGTGGGTTCCATTGGTGTATCACAGCATGCACCAACTGCTCGAAAAAGAGCAGAAGCAGGTGATGTTATTCTTTTAACTGAAGGATCAGGAGGGGGAACTATTACTACCACTGCCCTATACCACGGCCTATTCGATGTGGTGTGGGAGACCATGGATATTAACTTTATTCAGGCTTCAGAAGCTATTATCAAAGCAGGTCTGCTCCCCAAAGTCCATGCTATGACGGATGTAACTAATGGTGGCCTTCGGGGAGATGCTCATGAGATTGCTACCACAACGGGTCTGGGATTAGAATTTTATCAGGAAAAAATCTGGAAAATGATTAATCCTAATGTTTTGGAAATGCTTGAAAATTTAGATATAGATCCATTAGGTGTTTCTGTGGATTCTCTTATGATAATAGCTCCTAAAGATGTGGCTGAAGATGTTAAAAAGGCCATATCTGATGTGGGAGTAAAAATCATGGAAATTGGAAAGGTAGATGATACGGGAATTGCTCGTATGATAAAAGCAGATGGTTCCACAGAAGAGTTGATTCCATTGTTTAGAGAAGCGGCTTATACTAAAATTAAGAAGTTAGTAGGGGACACTACCCCGGAAGACTTTGAGAAAATGAAATATAAGGTTGAGAAAGCTGCTATAGATTCCATTGAAAAGAAAAACCGGGTGGTCAAGGCCATAAGGGGCGATTAGGAAAATTGGCTGGAGAGATTATATGGATCAAAAAGGTTTCTTGGCCACGGCTGATGCCATTTTTGGCCTTTTAATAATCTTTATTTTAATTTCTGCAGTTTTGAATGTAACTAATACTCCCATGCCTTCTTTTTCTCAGGAAATTAATCCAGAACAAGATGTTCAGGATATTATGGAGACCATGGCCACTAATCCCGCATATGGGGATAATCAGACTATTTTAACGGAGATTACCATTCATCTTTTATCCCAAAATAACAGTAAGGATGCGGTGGCCTCTTCTGGCCTTATTGTATCCGATTTCCTTAATAAAACAGTTCCTGGAACGAAATACAATTTTACCGAGACCCAACAATTAAATGGAACTACCATAGCTGCTAATGAAAAAATGGAGAATGCTAAGAATATTCATTCGGCCATCAGACACTGTGGAAATTACACTTTTCAATTATATTTATGGAAATAACTTAATCGGAAGAGCAATTTAGAAAATAAAAAATATCTAAATATTTTACTGGATCAATTACTCTAATGAATGAAGTGTTCAAATGGAATGTGAGTATTTTGAAAAATTAAAGGATCATAAGTTTGGTGATCTCATTGGTGAGACAACATACTGGCTAATAATCCTGGCCCCTGACCAGAGGAACCTGGGAACATGTGTGGTGGCCCTCAAAAGAGATGAAACAGAACTCTCAGGTTTAAATCCTGATGAATGGGCTGATTTATCCAATACAGTTCAAAAACTTGAACACGCAGTTAAAAAAGCATTTAAGGCCACCATGTTCAACTGGGCTTGTTTAATGAATTCATCTTACCTTCAGGATCCTCCCACGCCCCACTTGCACTGGCATTTCATTCCACGTTACAAATCATCATTTATTTTTCAAGGAAAAACATTTGAAGACCCTTGTTTTGGCATGAGCACCATGTATGATAGGGGAAGATCTTTTAAACTTTCAGAAGAGCTAAAAAACAAAATTAAAATGGAAATAATAAAATATTTAGAAATTTAAATGTGAAAATTCTAGTTGTAACCTTTTAAAAATGTTTTTCAGCCTTATTAATTGAAAATATAAAATTATGAACAACAAAACTGAAAAACACTTAAATATAAAAAAAATCAACTACTTATAGGTTTCAAATCTGACACTTGAAACACTTACTTACTGTTTTGTATTTGCCCTGATAGTGTAGTGGATATCACTTAGGATTGCGGATCCTATAACCCGGGTTCAAGTCCCGGTCAGGGCACTATCTTGTTTAAACATGATTCTTATATTATTAATTGATCTTTTGTTATCACTACAATGCTAAGAGATGAAAGAGAAAAATAAATTGTTTATACATACTGGAGCATTAATTGCACTTTTATTGCTCCTATTAATAAGTTCTAAAAATTTAATTTATCTGTTTCTTATTTTTGGATTAATAATGGTATTCATAGCATCTATATTTAAGATCAAGAATCTGGACCATAAATTGTATTATGTTTATATAACTCCTATTTTAGTATTACAAGGCGTAACATTGATTTATATTTACTTATTTAAATCAATATATCTTTATGATGTATATTGGATTCTTTATTGCGTTTTTGTCATGATATTCATATTTTCTGTTTTTTTATGGATTAATTATTATATTTACCGCCATTAATCTCCTAAATTCCATAATCGACGGAATATTTCAAATATCTTTAATGTTATTGGACCAAACTTATTTTATTATAAAATTATTATAAATCACTAACTCTATAACCCTCTAAAAACAAATATAAAACCAATAAATATTCAGGATGGTGAGGCCATGACTTCTTATTTCAACCCGGAAATTGAAACAATGGATCGAGGTGATCTGGACGGCTTAGTTGAAGCGCGTATAAAATATACGGTCCGATATGCCTATGATAATTCTCCTTTTTATAATAAATGGTTTAAGAGAAACAATATAACTGTTTCAGATATTACAACTCATGAGGACCTTCAGGAACTGCCTATAATAACTGGAAAAAGCATGAGGAGTCATCAACCTCCTGAAACAGAAAAATTCGAATTCAAATGCGGTAATTGGAAGGATATTTACACCATTCACGAGACCAGTGGTACCAGCGGTCGGCCTAAATCATTCTTTTTAACGTGGGAGGACTGGAAAAGGTACTCTGAGAAATACGCCAGATCATTCACTTCCCAGGGATTTGGCCCAGGAGACCGTATTGTAGTCTGTGCATCCTATGGGATGAATGTGGGGGCCAATACCATGACTCTGGCTGCCCAAAAAATGGGAATGACCATAATACCTGAAGGTAAATGCACATTTCCAGTGAGGATTATTCAAAATTATGAACCTACAGGAATAGTGGCCAGCATATTCAAACTCCTGAGACTGGCCCGAAGAATGAAATCTGAAGGATTGGAACCCCAGGATTCAAGCATTCAGCGACTTATTGCTGGCGGTGAGAGTTTTTCTGAAGAAGCAAGGAAATATGTGGAAGAAATTTGGGGAGTGAATATTTACAATACCTATGGGAGTACTGAAGGTACTATGTGTGGGGAATGCAGTAAAAAAGTGGGTTTGCACGTCCCAGAGGATATGGTACATCTGGATGTCTATGATCCTTTGCTAAAGGAATTTACAGAGGATGGTGAATGCGGTAGAATTGTTTTAACTACTCTTTTACCAGAAGGTGGAAAAACCGGTACTCTATTACTTAATTATGACACTGATGATACTTCGGTGGTTGTTTCCCGGGATAAATGTGCCTGTGGCCGAACTCACATGCGTATTTTGAATCCACAGAGGGAGGCAGAAACATTTTGGGTAGCTGGTTCACCTTTTAACCGGGTTGATGTGGAAGCAGGAGTATTCCAAAGAGAAAACATGGATTATCTCACGGGAGAGTATGAGGCATTTATTTATGGAAATGAAGATGAAGGTGAAGTGACCATGAGGGTCCGTATGGAATGTGAAAGTATAAATAACTGTGACCAGGACTTAATAAAAGAAAATTTCCTCAAATCATTCTTCCAGTACAAAACAGGACTTAAAGAAGCTTACCAGGATGGATCATTCGATGTTTTATTTAATTTTGAAGGCCCGGGGGATTTAGAATTTTATAAAATTAAGGGAAGGCCAAAAAGAATAGTTGATCGGCGTTAATATGCTGAAAACAATTTATTTTTTATTTTTTCAAGTCAGCCTATTAATTATTTAATCATGATTGATGGAAATTATTTTTATTCCTAACTTTTTTTATACCTTAAGGCCCTATTAATTCTATAAATAACTGATTTAAAATTCAATTTAAATTTAACAAATATTTAATAATAAAACTATAAAAATTCTATAAACTTGAGGAAATTTAATGCTTAATGCTGAAACTTATATTACAGATACTGAAGGTATCGGCGGACGAATTAGAACAAAATACGAGGATTTTTATGTGGAAGAAATTCCAGAAACGGTCCCTAGTGGTGAGGGCCCTAATACTTGGATTTGGATAGAGAAAGTAGGCCGAAATACCTTGGATGTGGTTCTAGACATGGCCAGAGATCTTCATCTGGACCGTAAAAGAATGGGCTTTGCAGGCATGAAAGATAAAAAGGCAGTAACTCGCCAATGGCTGTGCATTAGTAATTTTGAGCCAGAACAAATTGAAGAGATTAAAGATCAGTTTCACAACGTGGAATTTCTTAAAATCACTCAAAATCAGAAAAAACTCAGAATTGGCCAGCTTATTGGAAATAAATTCCGAATTCTGATTCGGGAAATTGAAGATCCAGAATCTGCTGCTTTTGTAGCTCAAAATGCCTTAAAAAAACTGGAAGAAGTGGGAACTCCTAACTATTATGGTTGGCAAAGATTTGGAAAACCACGCAGTAACACTCATCTGGTGGGTAAGGCCCTGGTTGCAAATAATCTGGCCAAAACAGTGGGTGCTTATATTGGAAATCCACATTCTGAGGAACCAGAGTGGATAAAAGTGGCTAGAACGGCTTATGATGAAGGTAAACTTGAAGAATCCTATGAATTAATGCCTACGGGTATGAGATATGAAAGAATGATGCTTAGGGCCCTTTTAAAAGAGCAAAGGAAGAAAGAAACATTGGATGATGATTCATATCGTAAAGCTTTACTTAGTTTACCCAAACCGCTTAGTAGAATGTTTGTACACGCTTATCAGTCCTTTTTATTTAATAAAGCAGTTAGTGAGAGAACGGCTATGGGCATAAATCAATTTGTGGAAGGAGATATTGTCATTGATAATGAAGAACACTTGATTCATGATTCTTCTCCAGAAGAACTCCAAGAAATGATGGATAGCTTCCAGGCCCATCCTACTGCACCCCTTTATGGTAGTAAGGTTCCTTTAGCTGGAGGAAACGTGGGTGAAATGGAAAAAGCTGTTTTAGATGAAGAAAAAGTATCTTTAGAAGAATTTATATGTCCTAAAATGCCAAGATTAGGTAGTCATGGTTTAAGAAGGGCCATAAGATTTAAAATTTGGGATGTATCGGCTAAAGCCACTGATGAAGGTGTTTTAACTGAATTTTCAATACCTAAGGGATGCTATGCAACAGCAGTATTAAGAGAGGTTATGAAGGGCGGAGCTATTTAATAACCACCTTGATTTATTCATGATTTAGGGCGTTAATACACATATTTAAAGGTTATAATGAAATTTATAATCTTATTATAATTATCTAAAGTTTGAGGGGGAGAATGTATATTATGAAGACTTTAAAATGTCGAACCATTTCAAAAGGCCAGGCCAAAGGCGAAGCTTTAGTTAGCAGTGAACCTATAAGTTTTTTGGGTGGAGTAGATCCCCATACTGGTCAAGTTATTGATTCCAAGCACGAACTTAATGGAAAAAACATCAAAGACAAAATTTTAATTATCCCGGGGGGAAAAGGATCCACAGTGGGTTCTTATGTTATTTTCCAGATGGCCAAAAGTAAAACAGCACCTAAGGCCATAATCTGTCTTAAAGCAGAACCAATAATTGCTACTGGTGCTATAATGGCTGAAATACCTATGGTAGATAATATTGAAGGAAATATAATGGATATGGTATCTTCTGGAATGGAAATAGAAGTGGATACGACTGAAAAAGAAATAAGAATATTTTAATCCATTAATTAAATCAATTTTTTTATCATCACAGTAAAAAATGGGAATTTTTTTTTTTTAAGTTTAAAATTAAATAAAAAAGAGAATTTAATGAATATTATTTAATAAATTTATATATTTATTAGAATTTTTAGTTATTCATGTTAGCTTCGGCCAGAACGCCACCTATGGCTCCTAAAACTCCAGTTATAAGTATCAGGACGATGGTTAAAAGTATTCCAAGTAATGCACTAATAAATCCAGCTAAATTTCCTAAACTGGCTGATAGGAGGCCTATAAATGCAGTTATTATTCCCAGCCCTAATAGTGATAAAATTCCAATTATTAAACCACCAATAACTCCAGCTAATGCTCCATTAAGGGCCCCATCTGGCTTTCCTTCTGTAATAAGATAAATCGTAGCAAAACCACCTAGTAATGGTCCCAAAAAGAACAATGGAAATATTGCAAGGCCTAATGCTAGAGTTAATGAGGCGGTAATTAATGATCCTAAAATTATGGCTTTCCAATCAGTCATTTTAAACACTTATTCATTTCTATTTTTTATTTTCATTTGACCTATCATGATTAAAGAACCAATTGTTCCACCAAGGATACCTATACAAGCATTTCCAATTAGTGACATGGCCAGACTTTGCACAATTTGGAGAATAATGCTTTGATTTAGGTAAAGAATGTATAAAACGTAAATTAGCCAGATAACGGCCCCTACAATTCCACCATGAATAGCGCCATTCATAGGATGACCTTTAGCTAAATATCCTGTTAGAATACCTCCAATTAAAAGTGGGACGAACCCTACGCCTATAAGTCCAATTGCATTGAAATTTAAAGCCCTTGATAAATAACTTAAAATTAATCCCAATACTAAAGTTAATACAATACCAATAACTATTGCTTTCCAATTAAAAGGGAGAAAATTTTCATTTTCAGATGAATCCATTTGTTTAACTCCTATTAAGTAAGTTTAAATATATTATATTAATTTATAATAACCATTATTTATACAATATTTTTATTATTCTACAATTCCATATAATTATTGGCAAAGGATTAAGCTGCAGGATAATGGAATAGTTTATTTAAAAATAATATTTGAAAAGAATAGGTAATTTTTATTTACTAATTTTATTTAATTATATTTATAAGAATTAAAAAAATAAAAAAAGTTATATTATCTTTCGGCTACAAAAACACCGATGGCTCCACCAATGCCTCCTACTATAGCATAGAGTACAATGTAAACAATTGACATTAGTAATCCTGCGCCTAGCATAGTGAGACCTGCGGCTCCTCCAATGACGGCTCCAAGTATAAGAACTAATAATAGTACTATAATCCCGGCAATAACTCCTACAAGAGCTCCATGAATGGCTCCATTCATCCATTCTCCGCCAATAGAGTAACCAACATATGTAGTTGCTAATAAATATCCTAAGATTGCTCCCCAAGTTCCGAGGATTGCACCTAATATGAAACTTAAGACAATCGCTAATATAAATCCAATAATAACGGCTTTCCAGTTTATATCCATTTTTTCACCCCTTTTTAATTTTAATATGATAATTAGTTTATTTAATATTCCATATATTTTTTTCTTTTTGAATCTAAGGCCAAATTTTGGTTTGAATTATCCATAAATATTCCTTCAAGGAAAAAATCAATAACCATGAGAGATATAAAGAAAGGTTAGTAACTATCATAATTTTAAGGAAGTAATCGACATGAAATCATTACTCATCATCAATGGAACCATAATTTCTGGAAATGGAAATGAGCCACTTCAAAATGGAGCTATTTTAGTTGAAAACAATATTATAACGGATATTGGCCCCCAGAATTCTATTAAACCTCCAGAAAAATGTCAAATCATTGATGTGGATGGTTCATTTATCTTGCCTGGATTTATTGATACTCACACTCATTTAATGTCCAATGGATTCAGAATGGAAGATACTATGTACAATCCCCTGGCCCTGCACTTCTATCAGGCCTTGGAAAACATGAAATTGACTCTGGAAGCCGGTGTAACCAGTGTTAGGGATGCTGGATTGGCAGATATTGGAGTAAAAATGGCCAGTGAGCAAGGATTATTTCCCGCGCCCCGTATGCAAATTAGTGTAATGCCATTATCTATTAGTGGGGGCCACTTTGATTTTAATTTAAATTCAGGATTTGACATGAAAATTTCCTATCCTGGACATCCAGAGAGCATTTGTGACGGCCCAGATGAGGTAAGAAAAAGATCAAGAGAGGTTTTAAGAGCTGGAGCGGATGTTCTAAAGGTCATGGTAACTGGGGGTGTTATGAGTGCCAATGACCGGCCAGAATTCACCCAATTCACCGTGGATGAATTGAAGGTTGTAGTAGAAGAGGCAAAATTCAGGGGAGGAATAAAAGTAATGGCCCATGCCCATGGTTCAGAAGGTATAAAAAATGCAGTTAAGGCTGGAATTTATTCCATTGAACACGGAACTTACGCTGATAAAGAAGCCTGTCAAATGATGGCCCAGGCCGGCACTTATTTAGTACCTACTTTTGTGGTCATTAACTTAAATCTCAAAAAAGCCTTAGCTGGTGAACTTCCCGAATACAGCCGTAAGGGAGCTATTGAAATAGCTAAAGTCCATAAAGAAAACATGCAAATGGCCTATGAGCTAGGAGTTAAAATGGTCGCTGGAACAGACTGTGGTGTGGTTGAACATGGAATTAATCTCTTAGAATTAGATTATTTATGCGATATGGGTATGGAACCTATGGAAGCTATTCAGGCCGGTACTAAAAAAGCGGCGGAATGTATGGGGTGGCAGGATAAAGTGGGAACTCTAGAGAAGGGAAAACTAGCAGATATTGTGGTGCTAAAAAAGGATCCACTGGACCATATTGCTTCTTTAGCTGATAATAAAAATATTTTAATGGTAATAAAAGATGGTAAGACCTTTAAAAATATTTTAAATTAATAATTTATAATTTTTTTATAAAAAAATAAAAAAAGGAGAAAATATTTCTTCTTAGGTTCAAAGTATATTAGAAATATCAATATTTTACTAATTAACTATACTGATGCCATTTGATAAGCATCGTAAGCTGCGTATATAGCAAATACTAATGATAAAATACCTATAAAACTACTAATGGATGTGACTAGGATCCCTAGAATCACTGCTACTACAAAGAAGATTATTCCTTTTTTAGCATCTCCAGCTAATAATTGACCTAATCCCGGAATTATAAAAGATGCAATTGCTGCAAGTATCGCGTTTACCACATTTTCACCTCCTTTTATTTGATACTAATATTATTCGCTAATTACTACATATTTCTTTCTTTTTAATTTCCAAATTTTGATGTATTGATAAAAAACAATTTAATGCAAAGGCCACATAATTAATTATATAGTTTATATTTTTACTCACAATCATTTGGTGAATAAAAATGGCTGAAAAACCCACAAAAAAACTGAAATTAATTCTACCCATCGTATTTTGAGACTTTAGTAGATGGAATATTTGCGATAGAAAGCCAGAATAATTACAAATGATGGCTCTGAGCTGTAATTAAAAAGATTATAAGAAGTACACAGGGGTACAAGTTATAAGTTTCTGGAGTTAAATGGAGTTAGTGCTTTTAGAAAAGTTTTCAGGGTGCTTAAGTGGGGTGGAGAGTTTTATATTGTTGATTTTGGAAAACTTCAGAATATCTTAATGCACTTAATTTCTTTAATAATGATACACTTAGAAGAAACAACGGATAATATAAACGTTTTATTACCAAATATACTTTTAAAAGCAGTTTTTAGTAATGTTGAGATAATTGACAAGTTCATGACTGTTTTTGGCACTATTTGTATCTAAAATGTTAAAATAAATCATTAGTAAATAATCTTAATCTTGGGGTGGGATAAAAATTGAATCACAGCGATGAACATGAAATGGAACATGGGGCGCATGAAGAAGGTGAAAACGGTAAATGTGTTGTATGCAAAGGGCAACTAAATGAAAAACATAGGATGGAAGGAGAACACATCCATTCTAGTATGATAGAGGATTTAAAAAAACGATTCTGGATTTCATTGATTATAAGTATTCCTATTCTTATTTTATCACCTACTATCCAAGGATTAGTTGGTTTAGGTGACTCGATACGATTCACGGGAGATTTATACCTTCTTTTTGTCTTATCATCGATAGTTTATTTTTATGGTGGTTACCCATTTTTTAAAGGATTTTTTAATGAAATTAAATCCAGAGCACCTGGAATGGATATGCTAATTTCGGTTGCTATTACCAGTGCCTATCTTTACAGCAGTGCGGTGGTTTTTGGCCTTATGGGTGAAGTATTTTTCTGGGAACTTGCAACATTAATTGACATTATGCTTATAGGGCACTGGTTGGAGATGAGATCAGTGATGGGAGCTTCCAGAGCACTTGAAGAACTTGTAAAACTCATGCCATCAAGCGCCCATAAAATAATACCTGATGGAAGTATAATAGACATCCCTTTAAATGAACTGGTTGTAGGAGACCAAGTAGTCATTAAACCTGGGGAAAAAGTCCCTGTAGATGGCGAAATTATAATGGGAAGCACTTCTATTGACGAATCGATGCTTACTGGTGAATCAGAACCGTTATTTAAGGAAATTGGTGCAGAAGTCATAGGTGGATCCATTAATGGAGAGGGATCCATTACGGTGGAAATTAAAAAAACAGGAAAGGATTCCTTCCTTTCAAAAGTCATAACTCTGGTTGAGGAAGCACAAGCCAGCAAATCAAAGACACAAAACTTGGCAGACCGTTTTGCAACAGGGCTTACAATAATAGCATTATCTGGCGGATTTATAACGCTCTTAGTATGGCTGGGAGTTTCAAATTTTGGATTTGAATTTGCTCTTGAGAGAGCGGTTACAGTAATGGTTATTGCTTGCCCTCATGCACTGGGTCTTGCAGTACCTCTGGTTGTTGCAGTCTCAACATCTTTATCCGCACGAAATGGACTTTTAATAAGAAATCGTGCGTCTTTTGAAAGATCACGAGCTATTGACGCCGTCATATTTGATAAAACAGGTACCCTAACTGAAGGAAAGTTTGGTGTGACTGATATTGTCCCTTTAAGCAGCGTATATGGTGAAAATGATATTTTAAAATATGCTGCATCTCTTGAATCTTATTCCGAGCATCCAATTGCCAAAGGAGTTGTTAACTCCTCAAAAGAAACTTTTGATGTTGAGGACTTTAAATCAATCCCGGGAAAGGGTATTCAGGGTAAAATCAATACAAAAAATGTTGAGGTAGTAAGTCCGGGATATTTAAAGGAACTTAAAATAAATATTTCTAATGAAAAGGTAGATAATCTCTTATCTGAGGGAAAAACAATTGTTTTTTTACTTATTGAAGGAGAACTTAAAGGTGCAATTGCACTAGCAGATATTATACGGGAAGAGTCCAGAGAAGCCATAAAAAAATTCAAAGGTATGGGAATCCAGTGCATAATGATCACTGGGGATAGAAAAGAGGTTGCAGAATGGGTATCCAAAGAAATAGGGCTTGATAAATATTATGCTGAGGTATTACCTCAAGAAAAGGCTGAAAAAGTACGAGAAATCCAATCTGAAGGTTTAATAGTTGCTATGACTGGAGATGGTATTAATGATGCTCCGGCACTTGTACAAGCTGATGTGGGTATTGCCATCGGGGCAGGCACTGATGTAGCTATTGAAGCTGGTGATGTTGTTCTGGTAAGAAGCAATCCTCTTGATGCGGTTTACATAATAAAGCTTGCTAAATCAACCTACAAAAAAATGTTCGAAAATCTAGCATGGGGAGCAGGATATAACATTTTTGCAATTCCCATTGCAGCTGGAGTTCTCTATAGTTTCGGAATTCTTTTAACCCCTGCAGCAGGAGTTATATTAATGTCACTTAGTACTATTATAGTGGCTTTTAATTCGAGGTTTTTGAAGATAGAGAAATGAATAATTAGTTTCGAAAAACATTTAAAATGGATGTTTAATGGATAACAAATACTATGAATATTATTATATTCATATTCGCGAGCTTATGCTGTAAACTCATTATGGGTGTATATTATGGTAATACTGAAGCATATGAGTAATATGGTGAGCTTATTGATAAAAAATAATTTACATATATTAACTAAATTATAATTTGAATGATTTAATTCATGTTCAAATCTTGTGGAGACTAAAAATGCCAGAAAAACCCAAAAAGAAGACTGATATTAAAATATCTGGAATGGGATGTGCGTCCTGTGCCATTAAAATTGAAAAATCTTTGGATAATTTGGAAGGAGTACAGGAAGCTCAAGTGAATCTGGCCACGGAAAAAGCCACCATAGAATACGACCCGGAAAAGCTGGGTGTGGGGCAGATGGAAAAAGCGGTGGAAGATGCAGGTTATGTGGTACTAAAGGACAAGGCCGTTCTAAAAATAGGCGGAATGACTTGTGCCATCTGTGTTAAGGCCATTGAAGATGTATTAACTAAACTCGATGGAATAAGTGAAGTAACGGTCAATCTGGGTGCTGAAAAGGCCTATGTGACTTATAAAAATGACCAGGTTTCTATTGAGGACATGAAAAATGCTATTGAAGATTTAGGATATCAATTTCTGGGTTTAGAAGGGGAAGAAAGTCAGGAATTGGAGGAAGAAATACGCCAGAAAGATTTGAGATCTAAAAAGTACCGGATTATTGTAGGTTTTGGAGTATCTCTCCCTTTAATGGCCATGATGCTTTTAGGGATTCCTGCACCTTTTTACATGCCTTATTTCATGCTGGTAGTTTCTATTATTCCCTTTATCTATGTAAGTTACCCTATTTTCTCTGCGGCTTCCCGGGCACTGCAAAACCGAACCCTGGACATGGATGTGATGTATTCGCTGGGTATTGGGGTGGCTTTTGTTTCCAGTTTACTGGGCACTTTCAATATAATACTAACTCCGGAATTTATGTTCTATGAGACTGCTTTAATGCTGGCGGCCTTTTTAACTCTGGGAAGGTATCTGGAAGCCCGGGCCAAGGGTAGGACTTCTACGGCCATAAAAAAATTAATTGGCCTGCAGCCCCAGAATGCTATTTTGATTCAGGATGGTGAAGAAAGGGAAGTTCCAATCCAGGATATCCAGTTAGGTGATTTAATCCTGGTAAAACCTGGTGAAAAGATACCAGCGGATGGTAAGGTTTTTGATGGTGAAAGCTACGTGGATGAATCAATGATCACTGGTGAACCGATCCCTGTCTTCAAAAATAAAGGAAAAGAAGTGGTAGGAGGAACCCTTAATAAAAATGGTGTTTTAAAATTCAAAACTACTAGGATAGGTAAAGATACAGTTTTATCCCAGATCATAAGTCTGGTAGATCAGGCTCAAGGTTCAAAACCACCGGTTCAGAGGATTGCTGATAAAGCAGTGACTTATTTTATTCCTACTGTACTTACAGTAGCCATAGTGTCATTTGTAGTGTGGTACTTCTTAATGGGCTCTACCTTACTCTTTGGCCTTACAGTATTAATTTCTATTCTGGTGGTGGCCTGCCCCTGTGCTTTAGGACTGGCCACTCCCACGGCAGTCACGGTGGGAATTGGAAGAGGAGCCGAATTGGGAATTTTAATTAAGGAAGGAGAATCCCTGGAGGTATCAGAACAAATAAACACGGTTATCTTTGATAAAACAGGCACTTTGACCCAGGGAAGTCCTGAAGTGACTGATATTGTGGTATTTAATGAAAGTGATGGAAATAGTGTGACTGAAGAAGAAGTTCTTCTCTGGGCGGCCAGTGTGGAACGTAATTCTCAGCACCCTATTGCAGAAGCCATTCTAATTAAATCTCGCCAGGAAGGTATGGAATTAAAAGAAACTACAAAATTTGATACCATTGGTGGAAAAGGAGTAATTGCTAAGGTAGATAATCATGAAATTTTAATTGGGAACCGTGCTCTTTTTGCTGATAAAGATATTGTTCTGGACATTAAAGCGGAAGAATCACTTTCTAATTTGGAAAATGATGGAAAAACCACTATAATCATAGGTCAAAACCATAAAATAATAGGCTTAATTGCGGTGGCGGACACCATTAAGAAAACTACGGCATTAGCGATTCGGGAATTCAATAATATGGGATTGGAAACAGTAATGATCACCGGGGATAATTCAAAAACAGCTCAAGCAGTAGCCAATCAGATTGGAATTAGTAAGGTTCTTTCGGAGGTTCTGCCTTATGAAAAAGCCCAAGAAGTTTCTAAAATTCAATCTGAAGGTAAAAAAGTGGCTTTTATTGGTGACGGAATTAACGATGCTCCAGCACTGGCCCAGGCCGATGTAGGAATTGCTATTGGTAGTGGTACTGATGTGGCCATAGAAAGTGGAGAAATTGTTCTCATAAATAACGAACCTATAGATGCTGTCGCGAGTATACAGCTTTCAAAAAAGGTCATGGGTAGAATTAAGCTTAATATTTTCTGGGCTTTTGCATATAACATTATTCTGATTCCAGTTGCAGCTGGATTACTTTATCCAAGCTTTGGAATAACATTTAGGCCCGAATACGCAGGTTTGGCCATGGCTCTGAGTTCGGTTACAGTGGTTTCCTTATCTTTACTGTTAAAAGGATATGTTCCTGATGCTAAGAAGCTTGCCATGACTTCTAAAAATACAGATGATTAATATATTTGTAGGTAGCTTCTATTAAATTAGGATTTAATAGAACTACTTATTTAATTATCATCTATCTTTTTAATTTGATAATAGAAAACTTATTTTATTTTTATAGTATTTTTAATTAATTTAAAACTAATTAATTTTTAATCTATTTATAAATTTCATGGGAAATTTAAATTTTTTCAAAAAACATGGTCTATTAATATAAAAACTTTAATACTTTTTTAAATATACTATTATATGGTGTAAAAATGGCAGTAGATCCTATATGCAACATGGAAGTGGACGAGAAATCGGCCAAATTTGTGAGTGAATATGAAGGGAAAAAATATTATTTCTGCGCTCCGGGATGTAAAAAAACATTTGAAGATAATCCTGAGAAATACACAGAAAAATAAGCACAATTAAATATTTAATGACATTTAAATTTTTATATTAATCTAATTTACACATGTAAGTTAATTTATTACTTTATTATTGATATCAGGGGCGATAAAATGGCAAATCCTAGTAATGTATATATAGTGGCGGTAGAAACAGTAGCAATATTATGTTTGACACTAATTTCTCTCATGGGGATGTATAAAGGCCAAAATGAGATAGCTGCAGCTGCAGCTGGCGGCATAGCTGGATTTATATCTCATAAGGGTTTGAGTAAGGCTTCGTCAGAATCAGAAAAATCAAGTGATGAAGCAGAAAAAGCCGTTAAAACTACCACTGAACAACCAGAACCAAAATTAGAGAGTGAATCTGGCCTTAAAAGTGAAATAAAGCCTAAAACTGAAAATAAAGAGAAAATACTGGAAGAAGAATCTGAAATTGAAGAAGATGTGGCTTAACCACCTGTGAGGGGATTCAATGATCATATCTTATAAAGATTACCAGGACATGAGCATTCGTATAATGCAATTTCAAATGGAAAGGGGCAGAAAACCTAAATATGTTACTTTAAATGGTTCTAAAATAGGCAAAAGACAGTATGAAGACATGATGCGAAGAGTAGATCTTTTTATAAAAAGCAAAGGCAGGAATCCGAAATCAGTCCGATTAGATGAAGATATGGAAATAGTAAAACCTTCATTGGGCCGAAAAAAATCTGCTTCTTGGATAAAATTGGAAGAAGCGCTTGATAAAAAATTTAACGATGCTAAAGATCTTTATAAAGCCATAGCTAATCATGGGGAATATAAGTACTATTATAATGATAAATTTGACAATAAAATGGCCCTAACTCGTCTTAGAAAAGGTTTAGGAATTAATTGTACGGACTATGCTCAGCTTATACGCCCAGTTCTGGAAGACATGGGATATGATGTCCGTTATGCACATGGAAGAGTTAAATGTGGGGATAAACAATGGTATGGCCATGTTTGGCTCCAGATTAAAGGTAGGGATTATGGAAACTGGGTTAATTATGATGTGGTAGCAGTTACTCACCATGGAATTAAACGACCCATTGGTTCTCTAGTTTGTGTCAATGGAGTCAAGGACGTTGAATACAATCCTAAATGGCTTTTTTAATTCAAAAATAACTTTTTGATATTTTATTATTACTAATTTTTTTAATTTTTACAAGCATATTGACTAATAAATATTAATTAACAATTTAATGTTGGTTTAATTATATTTTATAATTCACTTTTAAAAAAATTTCTTAAAAATAGTTTAATCTAAAAATATTTATTTTGAATCTTTTTAATGTAAAAATAAAAAAATATAAGAATTAGAAATAAAAAATATTAGAAATTTATTCTAATTATTCTAATTTTATTTCGAATCCGCCGATTTTAGGTGCTAGGAAGTTATAGAACACTGCAGTTAATGCGTAGGCAATGAATATTACTATAAATCCACCTATAGCATAAACAAATAGCAATACTAAACCAGCTAGGGCAGAACCTGCTATTGCTAGAATTATTAAGAATAATATTCCAATAATAATTCCAAAAACTGCGGCTATAGCTCCACCAATAAGACCTAATGCTACTGGACTGATACTTTCAATTCCTAAGAATCCGTGAGCTTTTTCACTTAATCCTATTTTTATTCCACCTAATTTAGGTGCAAGTAAGTTGTAAAGCGCGGCTAAAATAACTGCTCCAATGAAAACCATTATGAAGGTTATTATTGGAGTTAAAATAATGTTTAAAATAGCCCCCAATGCACTAAATCCTCCTAAAGATCCCATGGATGCTACAGGCATAGTACTGTTAGTTGTGGCGGCAATGGTTTTGACCATAGACCCAATAAACCCTATAGATAAGTATTGTAGAGGAACAAATACCAGCTGGATTACAAACTGGAAAACAGCGGTTACTGCGGCGACTATTAATGCAAAGGGAATAACTCCAGCTTTGGTGATTTCTTTCATGTCGGCTAATTCTATTTGTATCCCACCTAATTTAGGGACCATTAAATTATAAATTAGCGCATAAAGGAAAGACTGTGTTATACTTAAAAGGAACGAACCAACTGGAAATACAACTAGCCCTGCTACGCCCAGACCTAACAAGAATCCGGAAAATGAAGACAATTCGGATGGTAGCACTGCTGAAAATGCTCCAGCAAATATCAACAATATTATTGCAAACAATAGGCCCCATACGGCACTCAAAGAAGAATTCATGAGTGTATAAGGGACAATTTTTATAGATTTTAATTCTTTCATGTCACTCATTTAAAAGCACCTCCCAGGTACTGTCAATTATTCTGTTGGAAGAGGTTAATTAACTTTTATATTTATTTAATAAAATGTACAATTTTGTAATTAGAATTAGTAAAAAATAAAAATCAAGGAAAATGCTAAAAAATAGAAATTAATAGATTAAAAAGGCTTTAAAAAGAAAAAAACATTAATTAAACTTAAAAACTTTTTTTAAATATATTTAGAATTTTTAAAGTCTAAATATTTAAAACCAGTCTTCAGAGAGCTTAATTATTTTTTCCACACTTAAAACAGCAGAGCCAATGTAAGTGTGAGGGTCCATAATTTCTTCCACATCTTCTGGAGTCAAGTAACCTTCTAATTCACTTCTGGCCAGGATAACATCTGATAAAAGCTTTTGTTCTTTATTAGCTTTTATGGCACACTCTCTAACTAATCCATAAGCAGTTTGGCGGCCCATTCCCTTCCGAGTAAGCTCGGCCATTAATCGTTCGGCCATAATTAAACCATTGGTTAAATTAAGGTTATTTTCAATGTTTTCAGGATAGAAAACCAAATTTCCCATCAGTTTTAGAGAGAGATTAAGTATGTAATCGGTTAAGATACATGCCTCAGGGAAGATTATTCGCTCACAGGAAGAATTTGTCAAATCCCGCTCATGCCATAATGGATTATTTTCCATGGCCGCTACTACATAGGATCTAACCACTCTTGAAACACCACAAATTCTCTCAGCAGTGATAGGGTTCATTTTATGAGGCATGGTACTACTTCCCACCTGTTTTTCAGGGTCGAAGTTTTCTCCCAATTCCATTATCTCAGTTCTTTGCAGATTTCTTACTTCCAGAGCTATTTTATCCAGGGTAGTGGCCAGATTGGCCATGACCATCATGAATTCTGCATGATTGTCCCTTTGAACAACTTGGTTAGATATGGAAACTGCTTCCAGGCCTAAAATTTCAGATACTTTCTCGTGTATTTGCAGACCTTCTTCACCCAGAGCAGCAGTGGTTCCCACGGCACCAGTCATCATACCCACACATAGACGTTTTTGACAGAAATCGAGCCTTTCGATTTGGCGATGCATTTCATCAGCCCACAAGGCAAATTTCATACCATAAGTAGTAGGCAATGCGTGTTGGCCGTGAGTTCGACCTATACAAACGTTTTCTTTGTTTTCATCAGCTAATTTTAAAAGAAGCTGGGTAAATCTAACCATTTTTTCTCTTAGAATTTTCATGGATTCTTTAAATAAGAGTGAGTTAGAACTGTCAACGATATCATTGGAAGTAGCCCCAAAATGGACATATTCTCCAGCATCCCCTTCGCACTGTTCAGCTAAGGCCTTTACAATAGAAGCAATGTCGTGATTAGTTGCCCTTTCTATTTCATTCACTCTTTCCAGAGTTACGATTTGAGTATTAGCTTTTTTTTTTATTTCTACCGCATATTCGGTAGGAATCATTCCCATCTCAGCTTCGGCCTGGGCCAGGGCAGATTCAATATCCAGCATTTTTTGTAGTTTATTTTCAGATTCCCAAACGCTTTTCATTTCAGGAGTTCCATAACGAAATTCAATAGGGTGAATAGCCATAAAAATCACTCCGTAGTTTATAATTCAAATAAATCTAACTATATTAATTTTAAAATGCAATAAAAAATAGACCTTAAAAATAAATTTAATTATTTATATGTTTAAATTTGATCTGTTTAACTAGTTGAAAAACGAAGAGCCAGACAGAAAATAGCCAGAATAATGGTCATAGCAACTACTTGCTCTGGACTCATCTTAGGGCCTCTTGTTTCATCTTCAAAGTATCTTACCAGCCCGGCACCACTTGGTGGAAGGCTTTTTTTATCTTTTTTTCCCATAATATCACCGATGATAATATATAAATGTAATTTTAATTCTCTGTTTAATTAATTATGAAATTTATACTGTTAAATAGTTAATGATTATTTGTTTTTAAATGTTTAATAAAATTATTAATTAATAATTTATAATTATTTTCGTTTAAAGAATTTTTGCGTTTAAAAAAATCATTAAATATCTGTTTGTACAATAATATTTTAAAGCAAAACTTGCAATTATATTTATATTTTTTATTTTTTAAAAAGGCTTAATAATAACTTAAATACTTATAATCAAACTCAAAGGGATGTTAATGGACTATTTCGAAGAATTAGAATCAGAAACCAAAAAACTCTACAAAATAGCAGGTGAGGCTCGCTCAAAGGGGCTAGATGTGGAAACTGAAACAGAAATACCTCTGGCCAAGGATTTAGCTGAAAGAGTAGAGGGGCTGGTAGGTCCAGAAGGCATTGCAGAGAGAATTAAATTTCTGGAAGAAAAATCCAGCCGGGAGGAAGCAGCATTCAAAATAGCTGCCGAGATTGCGTCAGCCCCCTTGGACGAAAACAGTAAAGAGGATGAACTGGCCCAGAGGGAAGTTATGGCTGACCAGGCTCTTCGTACGGCTCTGGCCATTCTTACGGAAGGAGTGGTGGCTGCACCACTGGAAGGAATAGCCAAAGTAAGAATTAAACAGAATTTTGACCGTAGTAATTATTTTGCAGTTTACTTTGCCGGTCCAATTAGAAGTGCAGGAGGTACTGCGGCGGCTCTAGCAGTTTTAATAGGAGATTATATTCGATGGGCTATTGATTTAGCTCCTTATGTACCTATTGATGCTGAAATAGAACGATATGTGGAAGAAGTGGAATTATATGAATCAGAAGTAACTAATCTACAATATTCTCCTAAACCTGACGAAGTACGTTTAGCCGCCCGTAGTATCCCTGTAGAAGTTACTGGGGAACCTACTGATAAAATTGAAGTATCCCACCGGGACTTGGAGCGAGTAGAAACCAATAACATACGGGGCGGGGCTTTACTGGCTATGGTGGAAGGTATTATTCAGAAAGCACCTAAAGTACTTAAATATGCCAAAATATTGAATTTAGAAGGTTGGGATTGGTTAGCACAATTTTCAAAAGCACCAGCTAAAAAAGACGATGAAGAAACCGAGATCAAAGCAGATTATAAGTATATTCAGGATATTATTGGTGGAAGACCGGTGCTGGCCAATCCTTCAGAGAAAGGAGCATTCCGACTTAGATATGGAAGATCTCGAAATACTGGGCTGGCGGCAATGGGTGTCAGCCCGGCCACTATGGAACTTCTAGAGTTTCTGGCAGTAGGAACTCAGATGAAAATAGAAAGACCTGGAAAAGGTACCTGTGTGGTTCCGGTGGATACCATAGATGGACCTATTGTTAAATTAAAAAATGGAAATGTAATTAAAATATCCACTACGGCAGAAGCACGTAAATTAAGGCCTCAAGTAGATGAGGTTTTATTTTTGGGCGATATGCTGGTGGCTTTCGGTGAATTTTTAAGAAATAACCATGTTTTACTACCTTCGGCCTGGTGTGAAGAATGGTGGGTTAAAACCATTGAATCTGCTGAAAAATACGACCTGCAAAAAGATCCCCTAGATTTAAAAACGCTGCTAATGAAAAAAATAACTGCTGAGGAAGCATTTAAGATATCAGAAGACTATGAAGTACCTTTGCATCCGGAATACACTTACTTTTATCATGATGTATCTATAAAAGATTTAAATCTACTACGTGAATGGATATTTACTAAAATTGATGAATACCATAATGGAGATGAATTAAAACTAGATATGTCTCCTCAAAAAAGGATTCTAGAAGTCATTGGTGTTCCTCATATTATGATGGACTCTCAAGTGATTATTGCTCCTGAAGAGGCCTACGTGTTGATTAAAACTCTTCCAAATCCATTGGATGAAACCCTGGAAAATACATTAAAAGCAGTTAATGAAGCTGCTCCAGTGGAAATTATGGCCCAAGCCCCTACCTATATTGGAACCAGGGTGGGAAGGCCGGAAAAAACCAAAGAACGGAAAATGAAACCAGCACCTCATTCCCTTTTCCCTATTGGCAATAATGGTGGAACTCGCCGAAATATTGTGGAAGCTGCTAAAAAAGGTAGTATAACTGTAGAACTGGCCCGTTCTAAATGTACCGAATGTCAAATAAGTTCATTCCAATCTATATGTCCTCATTGTGGGTCACCTACTGAGCTGGCCCAACCTGGAAAGAAGAAGATTAATATAGCTGGACTTCTTAAAAAAGCCTCGGAAAATGTGGGTGTACGTAAGATGGATGAAATAAAAGGAGTTATAGGGATGATATCCGAGGATAAGTTCCCAGAACCTTTGGAAAAAGGAATTTTAAGGGCTAAAAACGAAGTTTTCACCTTTAAAGATGCTACTATACGTCATGATTCCACTGATCTGCCTTTAACTCATTTCACTCCTAAAGAAGTGGGAGTAGATGTTGCGAAATTAAAGGAAATGGGATATGAAAAAGACTGCTATGGGGTGGCACTGGAAGAAGAAGACCAAATATTAGAATTAAAGGTTCAGGATGTAGTAGTATCTGAACACTGTGGCCAGTATCTTCTAGGAGTGGCTGGTTTTATTGATGACCTTTTAGCGAATTTTTACGGGCTGGAACGTTTTTACAATGTAAAACAAAGCAAAGAACTGGTTGGCCATCTAGTTGTTGGGCTGGCCCCTCACACCTCTGCCGGAGTATTGGGTCGTGTGGTTGGATTTACCAAGGCTGCGGCCTGTTATGCTCATCCTTTCTTCCATTCTGCTAAGCGGAGAAACTGTGACAGTGATGAAGATTCTATCATGCTTTTAATGGATGCTTTATTGAATTTCTCTAAATCATACTTGCCCAGCACTCGGGGAGGAAGTATGGATGCTCCACTGGTTCTATCTTCCCGTATAGATCCTGAAGAAATAGATGATGAATCGCACAATATTGATGCTATGGAATCATTCCCCTTAGAGTTCTATCAAAAGGCTCAAGAACATGCCAAACCTTCTGATGTTCTGGATTTAATAGATAATGTGAAAAATCGGTTGGGTACTCCGGGCCAATATGAAGGAATAATGTTTTCCCATAATACTTCCAGTATTCATGCCGGACCAAAAGTATGTCTCTATAAAACCTTACCTACTATGAAAGAAAAGGTAGAGGCTCAAATTCAAATTGCTGAGAGGATAAGGGCCGTGGATCAAAGAGGAGTGGTGGAAGGAGTACTCACTTCTCACTTTTTGCCAGATATGATGGGAAATACCCGGGCCTTTTCCCGGCAGAAGGTAAGATGCACTAAATGTAATTCTAAATATCGACGTATACCGCTCACTGGTGAGTGTAAATGTGGTTCTAATCTCATATTGAGTGTTTCTAAAGGATCTGTAGTGAAATACCGGGAAATTTCCAGAGAACTGGCTAATCGTTACCCAATTGATCCTTACCTGATGCAGAGGTTGGATATTTTAGAATTTGGAATAAATTCGCTATTTGAAAGTGATAAATCTAAACAGAGTTCTCTGGATGTATTTCTATAATTAACTCAGATAATTTTTTAAATGATTTAGTTATCATCTTTGTTAATATTTCTAAAAATTTTTTATTTTCATTTTTTTATTTTAATATTAATTAAATTTTATTAAAAAAATGAGAAGAGAAGTATTTGGGAGTTTTGTTTGTCTCTAAGAGCTTAAAAAACGAACGATAAAATAACTTATATAGTGCTTTAAACAAAAGTTAATCTAGATTTTGATTGAGGATTACTTAAATCTAAGGTGAATATTGCTTTTTATGAACAACTATGTTCCCTAGGGTAATTGTCTATTAAAAGAAATTATAATTTTAATAAAATGGGTATTTAACGTGGGTGATTATATTGATGAAGGATGCGCGAATAATAGCTGCTTTGCCAACTAAGGCCGAGACTTGCGTACTAAAAAATAATGGAGTAAACGAAAAATTCAGCCATGACAAACTGGTAAAGTCCCTCCTTATGGTAGGGGCTCCTTTATGGGCTTCCGAAAAAATTGCATCTCAAGTGGCCACCGCGGCCTATGATGGGATAACTACAGCCGAAATAAAGATTCTGGTTTATGATTATCTTAAAGAAATCAAAGAATCAGCAGCTGATAGATATTTGGCTACTAATAAACTTCGAGTACGTACTACTAGGGATAAAATTGAAGGTTTTGATCAAAAAAAGATCGAAAATACTTTAATTCAGGAAACTGGAGCATCTGAAAAAGTAGCGCATAAAATTGCATCTGATGTGTGGAAAGAACTTAAAAAATTGGATGTTGATTATTTAACTGCCCCTATGATAAGGGAAATCGTAAATACCAAGCTGGTGGAAAATGGGTTGGAAGATTTACGTAGAAAATACACTCGGCTTGGGATTCCGGTTTATAACATTACTAATTTAATTGAAAACGGTTCTCGTGATAATGCTAATATGATTCACAACCCGGAAACCGTGCACAAATACGTGGCTGATGAGGCCCTAAAACAATATGCTCTGGTACACATTTTGCCTAACCGTTTGGCCGATGCCCACATGTCCGGAGATATACACATTCACGATTTAGAATTCTTCGCTGGCAGACCATTAAACTGCCTACAGCACGATTTAAGATTATTTATTAAACACGGACTGAAAGTAGATGGTACTGGAGACCACACTTCAGTGGCTGGACCTCCAAAACACATGGAAACCCTCATGAACCACGCCGGTGAAATAATGCTGGCGGCTCAACAAAACATGAGTGGTGGACAATCCATGAGTCTATGGAATGTCTTTGTAGCACCATTTGCCAAGGGATTGCCTTATGAAAAGGTTAAACAGGCAGTACAAATGCTTATATTTAACCTTAACATGGCCTACGCAGCTCGGGGATCTCAGGTACCATTTACCAGCATGAACCTGGAATTCAATGTTCCTAAATTCCTCCAAGAAGAACCAGCATACGGTCCTAAAGGTCAGCTGGTGGGAACTTACGGGGACTTTGAAGAAGAAACTCGAATGTTACAGCGGGCCTTCACCGAAACATTATTGGAAGGAGATTCAGATGGAAAACCTCACCTCTTCCCTAATACTATTTACAACATCCGGAAAGAGACCCTAAAATCCGAAATGGAAGAAGATCTCATGCGGGTGCATGAGCTTTCGGCCAAATACGGAACTGCTTACTTTGTAAATATGCTGGCCAGCTACCGGGGCGACATGGCCAACTACATGGGGTGCAGAACTGCCTTGCAGGATAATTGGACAGGAGACTGGGATACCGATTGTCTTAGAACCGGAAACCTGGCATATGTAACCTTAAACCTACCACGTATTGCTTACCAGTCCCGGGATGATTCAGAAGTCTTTGATTATCTGGACTCTTATATGGACATGGCTGTAGAGGCATTAATGCTTAGAAGAGAACAGGCCATGGCTTGTTTAAATGATTACAATCTTTTACCATTCCTTCACCAAAAATTCGGTGATGAAATGTACTACCGGATTGAAAACTCCACTTTGTCCTTTGGTTTTGTGGGATTAAATGAAATGCTACAATCCTATATGGGAAACGGAATTGATAATGGGGAATCCAATAAATTCGGAATAAAGATTTTAGAACACATCAATGAACGGGCCGATAAACTAAGAAAAGAAACAGGCCTTAGATGGTCTGTACTCCAGACCCCAGCAGAATCAACAGCATATAGATTTGCTTCACTGGATAAGGAAAAATTCAAGGACAAAGCAGTTATTCAGGGAGATAGGGGAGCCTATTATTACACCAACTCTTCCCACGTACCAGTGAACTCTGATGTGCTATTACCTGAGAAGATAAAGATAGAAGAACCTTACCATAAACTCACCGCGGGAGGCCACATATTCCACGCCTTCATGGGAGAATCCTACTCCAGTGCCGAATCTCTTATGAGCCTCACTGATAAGATCTCCAAGAAATCAGATATTGGGTTCTGGGCCTATTCCTCTGCTTTAAGTTTCTGCATAGGATGTAAGACTCTTATGAAGGGCCTTAATGACCAGTGCCCTACCTGTGGAGAACGGGACGATGTAGAATGGTATGATAGGATTACGGGCTATGTCCAGCAAGTTGGCCGGGCAAAGTCTGCATCTGGTGGTTGGAATAAGGGTAAACGTCAGGAATTATCTGACCGAAAACGATTCGAGAGATAATCTCGGATTTTATTTTATTTTTTTATTATCATGAATAATATAATGGTTTTTAATGAGTCCGCTGAGGAGTATGATAGATGGTTTGATATCAACAAACCGGTTTATGAGTCTGAAATCCTGGCTTTAAAAAAATTTGTTCCAAAGGATGCCCTGGGTTTAGAAGTAGGTGTAGGAACTGGAAGATTTTCAGTTCCATTTGGTATCAATGTGGGTGTTGAACCAGCTCAAGCCATGGCAAAAATAGCACAAAAACGTGGAATAAAAGTTTATGAAGCTTTAGCTGAAGATCTCCCCTTTGAAGATAATACTTTTGATTTTGTTTTGATGGTAACCACTATCTGCTTTCTTCAAAATCCTTTAAAAGCTCTTAAAGAGGTAAAAAGAGTTCTTAAATCAGAGGGCCATATTATTATGGGGATGATTGACAAAAACAGTTTTTTAGGCGAGATATATTTATCAAAAAAGAAAAAAAGTAGATTTTATCGCCATGCTAAGTTTTATTCACCTAATAATGTTATGAACTGGCTTAAAAAATTGAATTATACTAATTTTGAAACTTGCCAGACACTATTTAAAAATCCAGAAGATATAACTGTTATTGAGCCGGTTAAAATTGGATATGGGGATGGTGGGTTTACAGTAATTACTGCTCAGAAAAAAAATTAAGATGGTGAATATTTGAACAAAGAGTATTTTTTCATGGAAAAAGCCATTAAAGAGGCCAAAAAATCACAAAAAGAGGGGGGCATTCCTATCGGAGCGGTTCTGGTGGAAGATGATAAAATAGTGGGCCGGGGCCATAATCGACTCTTACAGGATGATTCTGTTATTCTGCACGGGGAAATGCACTGTATGGAAAGTGCAGGCCGGTTGAAGGGAGTTGATTATAAAAAATGTACTCTCTACACCACATTATCTCCATGTCCCATGTGTTCTGGTATAGTACTTCTTTATAAAATTCCAAGAGTGGTTATTGGGGAAAATACAACTCTCATGGGTGCTGAAGATCTCTTGGAGGCTAATGGTGTGGAAGTGATTAATCTGGGCCTTGATGAGTGTCGGGAAGTTCTGGAGGATTATATTAATGAGAATCAGGATACTTGGGCCCAGGAATTGGAGCGAGTTGGCGGGGCCACCGATTTGGATGATTGATTTCTATTATAATCTATAGATATTCATAAATCTCTTAGAGATTTAAAAATAAAAATTAATTATTCTTCTTTTTATATTTTCTATTAATATTCACAATTAATATTAAATATAGGAATAGATACTAATTAATTAATAACTTGGAGAAATGAGAAGAGGCTAATGATGAATCGGATGCTAGGAACAATTTTGTGTGTGCTGATAATATTTTCAGCGATAAGTGTAAGTTTTGCTGCTGAAATAGGCAGTACCAGCTATGGTTATGTAACCAAAGAAAATTATGGAAATCTAAGCTCTAATGATACTATTGTTATCATAATAGGGGTCCATCCTAAAGAGTATGGAATACACACTGCCATGGCCAATGCCATAACTTCCAGATCATCTTCACTAACTAAAAGGTATGTGCTTTATCAGGTTCATGTGACCAAAGATGCGAGTGATTACAGTAAAGGACGGATGAATGGTCAGCTACTGGCCCAAAGTTTCATAGTTCCTGATGTTTCAAGTGAAAATCCCCTGTTGGTTATGGACCTGCATGAAAATCGCTACAAGGTTAGTGGCTATCAGTATGCTCGCTTTGTGGATCCTATTTCCAAAAATTCATTAACTCAAAGATATGTTAATGAAATAATATCTAAAATGCCGTTTTTAGTTTCATATAATCCCCCAAATGGTACCAGTCCTAAATATGTCACTATCCCTATTGCTAATAAGGGAATTAACACTATAATTTTTGAGACTTACATGAATGATTCAGTGGCTAAGAAATCCTCTGATGCAAATAAGCTTCTTGATGTATTAGATAGTGATGCCATAAATAAACTGGCTGTAAAAGCTAATCTAGCAGGAGGCAGCTACAACACTTCTAAAAATGTTTCTCTCTATGCCACAGCAGGAACAACTATTTATTACTCCACTGATGGTACCACTCCTACCAATAGCAGTGTATTATTTGCTGGCCCTATCCAGATAAATTCCACAACTACTCTTAAATTTATTTGCATAGATTCCAATGGGAAAAAATCGGCCATAGGTACTGAAAAATACGTAATTGATAAAACTGAACCTAAAGTAGTTTTAACAACTCCTAAAAATGGAGCTACTGGCTTTTCAAGAACAGCCACTATTTCTATTAAACTCACAGAAAACATTAAAAGCAGCATTAACTGGTCTAAGATCTATATTAAAAATCTGAGGACTGGTAAAAAAGTGGCCATCACTAAAACCATCAGTGGAAATACTCTAAAAATTAAAATGAATTTAAGAAGAAGCTCTTATAATACTTATCAGGTCTACATACCAGCTTCGGCCATAAAAGACCTGGCTGGGAATAATTTAGTCAAATTCTATTCTTTTAAATTCAAAACAGGAAAATACTAATATTTTCCATATCTTTTATTTTTTAAGATAATCCTTAACCGACCCAGCATAACTCCCATTCTTTAAGACCAAACCCTCAGTAACAGACTCACAGGAAGTTCCAAAGCCATGGGCCACCATTGTATGCCTTCCCACTCCTCCGGCCACCACTACTATAACATCATCTGGCGACCTGGTCAGGGAAACCATATCTTCTTTTACCCATTTTTTATCTAATCGACGGCCACCCCGATCTCCTAATTCTACTGGAACAGTGGCCTTTTCATGAATATAATTTTTAACATCTTCTTTGGCCCAACCCTCACCAGCTACCGTTTCAGCATGCTCCGGACTCATAATAACCATTAATTCTCCAGGAACGTGGCTGTTATTGCACCCGGCAGTGGATATGGTGTGCACAATGGTATCCAGCACGTCTTCAGCAGTGTTGCTGCGGTGGTCATTCACATTATGCGGGCACTCCATTCCCAGCACCGTAACGGCACTACTACCAGCGGGCAAACCTCGCTCCACATGCAGTGGATCCCAGGGGCTTTCTTCTTCATTTTCCCCAAAACAGTAACTGTACTTGGCTGGAGAACCCATGGTGGCATGGTCCCCAATACCTGGTACGGCCCCGGCAATATTAATTAAACAAAGCCTTATGGCCCGGCCTATGGTGGCATTGGCCAGGTTTCCCGGACCCAGACAACCGGCACCTACATTCATTTCCAGTTCCTGAGCTATAGGGCCATTTATCAGGGCACAGATGGCCACGGGATGGGTGGTGGCATTGACCCCGGCCAGATTAAACTGGGATTGACTCATTCCCAGGATGGCCTTCTCTAAAACGGGCATAAACAAAGGAAGACAACCGGCCATTACTCCATTTATGGCTATTTTCTCTATAGTGGCCTTTCCCTGTCGGGGAGGGAGCAGGGCCAGCACTTCTTGAGGTTCGTAGGCTGAGTATTTATAGAATTTATTCACTTTTTCCCTGGTTGGGGGCACTATAGGTAGGCCATCAGTATATTTTTTCTGGTAAAAATCAAGGCTCATATTTTCCACGTCGGGATCTACAAATATTTCTACATCTTGGCTTGAAGTAGGGCATAATCTGTCAGACTTCTGCACGGATTCAATAGTTTGTTTGTCTTTAGATTTTCCTGGACTTTCACCTTGAATGTCTTCAATGAGACAGCCACATGATTTGTCAATTTTTTGCTTCATGAAAATTACCATATTATTTGTAATTAGGAGATAGGTAAAAATTAATTATTTTTTATTAATCGTTGAATTAGATTTGATAAGAAGAAATAAATATAGTTTTGATAAAAATAAAATAAAAAATCTAGAAAAATTAATTAATTCCTAAAATATTTTTAATCTCAGGAACTATTTTAAGAGTTTTTTCAACCACTTCGCCTTTTTTTCGACCAGCAATAGGATGATCCACTTCCAATATCATTAAACCATCTGCACCATGGGCCTGAGCCAGATTACGAGCAAAAGGAGCAAATTTGTGGGAACATATTGATATAGTGGCCACACCTTCTTTTTCCAGTCGTATGGCATCTAAAATAACCCATGTGGTACAGGAACCACAGTCTCCCAGGGCCAGTATAGAAACATCTCCCTGAGCAGCCTTTTTCAGTTGTACATCACTGGCCCCGGCCCCGGCTGGTTTTTCAGAGTGAATAATTTCCACGTCTAGTAAATGAGAACCAATAGTTTCCAGAATAACATCGGCATGGGGTTTGGTATTGTCAAAAAGGGAAATTTTAGAGATTTTTGAGGGAATTTCATTTAAGTCAATTTTTTCTCCTCCAAAATCGGCCAAAGGATCCATTACTTCCATTTCAGTTACATTAACTTTCACAAATACCACTTTTTTATAATTATATTCTAAGAATTAAATGATTTGAATATTAATCTAAATTAAATCCAATTAATTAAAATCAAAAAATAAAGATTGAGAATTTTAGATTATTCTTCTAATCTCAACCTTTTAATGACAAAATCCTTATCCAGGGACAAGATAAATGAAGCGGCACGTGGCCCCATTTTCTTTCCAATAACCACTCGATAAATGGCCTGGAAGGCCTTTTGTGGTTTTAAATCGTGTTCTCTGAGGATATTATACATTTCATCGTGCAGTTCCTCTGGATTAAGATCTTTCTCTTCCAGTAAAGTGGCCATATCCTTTAAAAATGCTGTTTGTTCCGGAGATAAATTCGCAGGAGGCATCTTTTCCTGCACCTGGAACTTGACAAAGCCCGGAGCATAGGTATCCAGCCAGTTTTTAACATGAATTATTCTTTTTTGTAAAATATCTTTTAAATCATCAGATAAATCTTCAAATGAATTATTTTCCATTTCTTCCGGTAGCTGGGAGTTTCTCTGTAATATATGGTAGATTTTTTCCAGGTCATCACCAGCAATCTGATAGGCCACCGTTAAGAAACGATAGGATGGCCGGAATGGCATTTTCTCTGTTTCCTGGATTTGAGACATTTGGTAGATTTTTTTAAGTTTCCCTTCTTCCTTTTCAGAGGCTGCTTCTTCTTTGCAGAAGTATATTTGCTCCACCCGGTCAAACTGTTCCACAAAGTCTAAAAATGGCATTTCTGGGTTGAAGTCCTTGTGTTTCATTGGTTTATTTCTAAATAAGAAATAATTTAGACTCTCAGCAGGCCCAATTTCCAACCACTGTCCTGGAGTGAAAAATACTCCGTGTGACTTACTCATGGCCTCTCCTTTAAGGGTGATCCACTCGTAAGGAACTGGATAAGGTGCTTTGTAATCAAAAATGTCCTGAGAAATTACACTGCTCACATCATAGGATCCTCCACTGGCAGCGTGGTCCTTTCCAAATGGTTCGCAGGTTATTCCAAATATTTTCCATCGGGCAGCCCATTCCACTCTCCAGGTGAGTTTCCCTTCTCCGGATTTGATGTCCATAGTGCCATCATAGCCACACTCGCACCGGTAAGTAACCTCATCGCCCTCAAAGTCATAGGCGAAGGTGGTATTCACCCGACCACATTCAGTACAGATAGGATTGTAAGGCAACCAGTCATCAGCCAGGGGATTTTCACGGTATTTATTGAATATTTCCCGAATTTCAGGGGCCTTTTCCAGGGAAGTGCGTATGTAATCCAGGTATAACCCGTCCTTGTACATCTGGGCTCCAGAATAGGTTTCCAGTTCTATGCCAAAGTCATCCAGGGTGTCCAGGAATGGTTTCTGGAAATGCTCTACAAAACTGTCACAACAGCCTTCAGGGCAAGGTATCTGGGAATAAGGAACGCCCAGGTATTTTTCATAGCTTTCTGGAAGAGGAAAAGGAACCTTACGCAGGGGATCATGATCATCAGCTATCCAGATAGTCTTGGAAGATGCTCCTTCTTGTTTCAGTGCCTTGCCCACAGCATTTGCTATAAATACGTCACATGAGTTCCCAATATGTATTGATCCAGAGATGGATGTTCCGCTGGCCACTACATGTTCTTCTACATCCCAATCTTTTAATTCGTCTGCTATCCTTTCTATCCAATGTTTCAATCAAATCACCTAAGTTTATAGAGTCAATTAATGTAATTTCTAAGCTATTATTCGCTCAAATTTATATTGAACATAATTTATATTGAACATAAAATAACCAGTTTATAATAATTAATTATATGATTTATTTTTATTTTAATAATTTAGGTAGTAATGAAATTAAATTTCTTTTTTAAAAATATAGACTTACATAGGAAAACCAGAAATATTCGGTTTTTTATGAGATTAAATTAATTTATTTATTTCAAGTTATTTAAGAATAATATTAACTATTATATTTTAAAAATAAGAAATATAAAAAGATATTTATTAAAAATATTTCCTTTTAAAAAAATTTTATTTAAATAAAGAATGAAAAGAGTTTAATTAATTATTTCAATTAATCAAACACGTCAACTTCGGCGTTGTCCAACCATTCATTCACGATTTTGACCGCACAGTAGTTACCGCACATGGTACAAGTGTCTGGGTCTTCTGGTGGTCTTTCGTCCCGTTTTTTACGGGCTTCCGCAGGACACATAGATGCGTCGTATTGTGCTTCCCAGTTGAGTTTTTTACGGGCATTAGCCATTACTAAATCCTTTTCACCGTTGTGAATACCTTTGGCCATGTCTCCCACATATGCTCCTATACGGGTGGCAATAACTCCTTCTTTCACGTCGTCAGGGAAAGGAAGAGCTAAGTGCTCGGCAGGAGTTACATAACAGATGAAGTCTGCTCCAGCACCGGCAGATGCGGCCGCTCCAATGGAAGACACAATGTGATCGTATCCAGCACCAATATCAGTTACAATAGGTCCTAACATGTAAAAAGGAGCCCCTCTGCAGAGTTTTTTCTGGAGGGTTACATTGGCTGGGATTTCATTTAATGGGATGTGGCCCGGCCCTTCTACAATGGTCTGTACACCTGCTTCTCGTGCTTTGTCCACTAATTCTCCTAAAATAATTAGCTCTTGAACTCCAGCCCGGTCAGTTGAATCAGCTATTGCTCCAGCCCTCATGGCGTTGGCCATGGACATAGTGAAATCGTGTTCTTTGGCGATTTCCAATATATAATCGAAATTTTTGTATAGGGGGTTTTCCACTTCATTTTCTACCATCCAGGCAGATACAAAAGCTCCTCCACGACTTACAAGTCCGCCTTCACGGCCCTGTCTTTTTAATCGCTTGAGGGTTTCCTTGTTCACACTGCAGTGAATAGCCATGAAGTCTACACCGTCTTTTGCCTGTTTTTCAATGGCTTTGAACATGGATTCTTCTTCCATGTAAATGGAGGAACCTTTCTCTCGGATGGTTTCCACAGCGGCCTGGTAAATAGGCACGCTTCCTACTGGTAAGTCAGAGACTTTTAAAATTCTTTGTCTGATTTCATCCAGATCTCCACCTACGGAAAGTTCCATTAAAGTATCAGCGTGATGGGCCATGGCTACTTTGGCCTTTTCTTCTTCCAAGTCGAAGTCACAGATATCGGTTGAAGTGCCTATAGTTGCGTTTACTTTGGTTCTTAATCCAGCTCCAATACCCACAGCTTTTGCATTGTCCCGGTTTATGTTACTGGGTATGGCTATGGTTCCTTGAGCTACAGATTTTCTGATGAATTCTTCAGAAACGTTTTCGGCTTGAGCCACCGCTTTCATTTCCTCTGTTATTATGCCTTTCTTTGCGTCATCCATTTGTGTCATAGAATCACCATTTTTTAAATTTTTAAACTCACAGCCTTACTTGAAATATAATCAAGACTTTTTGGGGCCGGAGCAATATTGGAATCAAGATTTATCAATAATATCTTTATCAATAATATCATGGTTGATATGATAGTCAATAGTAAATAATCTATCATAGTGCAGTTAATATCTCTGTTCCATAATAAAAGATATACTGTTTTAATTTTCCCTTATATATAAATAAGACGATTCCAGTATGCTCTTATTAGAGTTTCTAGTATATATTAACAATAGTTATAATATTTTTATATACTAAAATAATAAAAGTAGTCACTCATTTTTCAATTATCTCATTATTTTAATTTTTAATCCGGATTATAGAATATTTAAAAATAAGAATGTAAAAGAATTAATTTTCATCCATTTTATTAATCACTCATTCATTCTCTTTAAGGCCATTTCATAATCGGGAACATTGGTCTGGCAGCCTTGTGCTTCCACAATAAATGAAGAAACGGCTGATGCAAATTTAGCACAATATTCCAGCGGTTTATCTGCTAAATAGGCCCTTAAAAAACCGGCACGATAAGAGTCTCCTGCCCCTGTAGGATCCACTGCCTCTCGGAAAACGGCCTGTACCTTGATATTATTTCCATCAGCATAAACCGTGCTTCCTTCTTTACCATAAGTCTTTACCACAATTTTTGGCCCGCATTCTCGAAGCTCCTGCATGTTAATGCCTAGAGTTTCTTTTATACGGTCTATTTCAAAGTGATTACCAAATAAAATGTCACAAAGGCATACTACTTCCTTTAATTCCTCGGGAGAGTACATGTGCAGGTCCTGACCAGGATCAAAGGATATTAATTTACCTTTCTCCCGAGCTACTTCCCCACATTTACGATTAAAAATGGGGTCTCCGGTGGCCAGATGCACGGCTCTAGTATTTTCAATGGCCTTTTCTGGTACTGGAGCATTTTTAAAGTTTTTAGCTGCTCCCCAGTAGAAGTAACTGATCTGATCGTTATTAGCATCAGTCAATACAAATGCAGTGGGAGTATTGTCTTCTGGAAACACTATCATGTGCTTGGTGTCAATCCCCGCATCATTTAAGAATTTTCGGTATTCTGATTCTTTAAAATCGCCACCCACGGCAGATATAAGGTCAGTATCAAGTCCCAGGCTGGATCCAACCACGGCTACGTTGGCCGCGGCTCCACCATGAAGATTTTTCATTTTCTTAATGGCCGTTGATGAATTGGGGTCTGGAAACTCCCCTACTTGTATAATATAGTCAAAAGCAGTGTGGCCTATGGCCAGTAAATCCCTATTATAACTCAATAAATCACCTGGCTTATGTTGGTTTTTAATGTACTTAAAATTTTTCAAGATTTGCTATTTTGTTTCAATTAAGAATAATAATTTAAATATTAGTAACACAATTCCTTTTTTTGGGTTGTGAAAAGTCGTCAATTTGCTTTTAATTCTTTTAATAATCGCAGGAATAATTATTCTGGTGATAATCAAATTAAAAAAACGAAATAAATCTGAATAGTATATTAATTTTTTTTTAATTTATTTTAAAGCGACTTAAAACCCTGATTTTCAACAATTCTCTGCCCGGGCCCCAGTATAAAATCAATAAATGTTTCAATTTCCGGGTTAAAGTCCCCGTAACGCACTAGACTAATTACGTGAGTGGTTTCTTCTTTTAAAATGTCACTACCTGAAAAGAAACTGGCATTTAAGAAAGTGTGGATATTATCTCCTTTTTCAACCAGTTTATAAGCTTCATAGGGCGATTTAACTTTTTTTATTACTTCAAAAGGAATTTTTCTATCCTGCAATGTTTTCCAGGCCAGTCTTTGGGAGGAACTGGAAACCGCAATAAACTGAGAATTTATAAGTTCTTGCAAGCTGTTTATTTCGTCTCCAGGACTGGATACCAGTACCAAGTGGTCAAAAGCAATGGGTGTAAAATCTAAATCACGTTGAAAGCCAATTAATGGATCGTCCAATGCTAGGATATCCAGGAGTTCTTTTTGGGCCAGATAAAATGAGCTCTCATCGTCGCTGCCATATATTACTGCGTCCAGGCCAAATTCCGCGGCAAGTGTGGCTAAAAGACCGGAAGAAATATGCCCTCCACATATAACTGGTTTTTTATTGGGTTCCATTTTAGTTAAATAACGGTGATGGCTTTCCAGAATTTCTAGTCCCTGAGAAGTCAGTTCAGATCCGGCGCCGGTACTTTCCACCACTTTAAAACCTAATTTGGCCTCTGCTTCCAGTATGCGACGGTTCAAAACCGGGGCGGAAATACCCAATTCTTTTGCGGCCTTGCGCTGGGACCAGGTCTGGGATATCAATTGCAGGGTCCGGAAAAATTTGTAACTAAAGGCCTGGCCATTGATTTCAATTCCTAAGAGTGGATTAAATTTCATGGGTTTTCTAAAATTATCTATTATTTTTATTAGCTATATTTTTATTTTTTAAATCAAAATATTTCCTAAGATATGTGAGAATATAATTATAAAAAATTTCATAACCTTATATATAGAATCAATTGATTATAATTTAGTATTGTGTTTATGGAATTATATATCCAAATTAAAAATGCATTATAATTCTTTATTTATCTAAATTTGATTTATTAAAAGATTATATTGATTATAAAATTATTTAAATTATGATGGGGTCGTAAAATGATTATAAATGATGCTATTAATGAAATAATGGAAAATGTGCAGGAAGTCTCGGGGGAACTGGATAAAGAAACCATAAATGAAATGATGGAAATCATAATTGCCTCTAAAAATATATTCGTGCTGGGATTGGGCCGTTCCGGGTTAGTGGCCAAGGCTTTTGCCATGAGATTGATGCACTTAGGTTTTAGTGTTTACGTGGTGGGAGAGACCATAACTCCTGCTATTCACGATGATGATTGTTTAGTGGCCATATCTGGATCTGGTGAGACCAGCTATATTATCAGCACGGCCAATATCACTGACAAAAGAGGGGCTAAAATCATTGCTGTTACTTCTTATGAGGAATCTACTCTGGCCAGCCTATCTGACTTGGTGGTACCTGTCAAGGGCCGAACCAAAATAGATATGGAAAAAGATTATATCACTCGGCAGATGGGTGGAAAACATCAGTCTTTAGCTCCACTGGGAACTTTATTTGAGATTTCAACGCTCATAGTTCTGGATGGTTTCATTGCTGAGCTTATGAATAAAATGGAAAAAACAGAAGAGGATATGAAACTTAAGCATAATGTGTTGGAGTGAAATATTTTCCTTTTATTTGTTAAAAAAATTTTTCTGATTTATTTAATTATTTATTATCTATTTATTATCTTAATTTAAAAATAGAAGACGAGGAGTATTTTTTTTAAAGTATAATCCGCTCTGGATGGGTGTAAATGTTAAAACGGTCGCCCCTGACAAATCCTACCATGGTAACACCAGCTTCCTGTGCCACGGCATAACCTGATGTGGTGGGGGCCGCATTAGATGTAAGTACTGGTATTCCCACCCGGGCAATTTTTATCAGCATGTCGGCGGGCATACGGCCACTGTATACGATGTAACTATTTTTAAAATCCACTTTTTCTATTAAACCAGCTCCTATAACCTTATCCACGGCCACGTGCCGGCTAACATCTTCCCTAGATAAGAATTTATCTTTATAAACCAGGGCTGCCACATGGGTTCCACCTGTTTCCTGCCAGGTATGGGCACTATCTTTTAATTTCTGGGCGGAGTCAAGGATGGTTTGCTTATCTACTGTAAAATCAGATTCTACCTTATTAACAAATTCTATTTTTTGTCTCCACCCACCAAAACAGTCAGAACCAACTACTAGTTCCTGGATTATATCAAAATCTTCCATGTCCACCTGAGCATAAATGGTCTTTTCTTCTATTCTAATGTCCTTAACATTATCCATAGAACGGATGAGACCTTCTCCCAGGAGGTATCCTAGAGCAAATTCCTTTAGAGAATCTGGACTAATGGAAAATTTCCTTTTTAAAGTTTCATTGGCAATTAATTCTATTTCTTCGTCTTTTACCACTTTTTCCATTACAGATTCAGAATTTGCACGGACTTTGATAGCGGGAACTGTTTCATACATGTTCATGGGAGCACCTGAATAAATATTTACAATATGCGGGTATTTTAGTTTAGGGAACGAATCCCCCGGTTATAAAATCTAATCTTTAAAAAAATAAGGGAAATTTATTCATTTATTATGTCGTCGGCCCAGGAAATAGCTGCTGCAACACTTGGAAACCCAATAATGCTAGTGGCCAGCATTATGGCATGATAAATCTCATCTGGGGTAGCTCCGGCATCAAGTGCCCTTTTAACGTGACTGTGAACAGCTCCTTCAGACCTTATGGAAGCGGATGCAGCTAACTGAATCAGATGGGAGTTTTTGTGGTCAATAGGCCCACTTTCTCTCACTACTTTTCCTAAATCTGATAAAACATTACTATAATCTTGGTACCGGGCTCTTATACTTACGTGGTGTTTTGGATATTCTTCAGCCATTTTTTAAACCTCAATTTTTTAAATAAAATCTGGATGTAATTTCTATAGTTTATTATTTAAAGATCAATTTTCACCGAATTTCTTCACCTAATTTCAGGTAATTAATATATGATTTCTCATGCATTAATTTATATATGCGAAGGCTATAATAAATTTTATTAAAAATCAATTCTAATGGTCTAAATAGGTTTTCAATACTATTTTTCATGATTATAAGGCGAAATACAATTTTATTTACTTAATTACAGGATAAATAATTCACAATTATTAATTAGCCATTTATTTGGCAGCGAAATTATTGGGAGGATAACATGCAAGATTTAGATAAAATTTTATCCAACTACAAAAGAGAAAAATCAGATTTAATCCCCTTACTTCAGGACATTCAATCGGAATACGGGTACCTGAGTGAGGAACTCATGAGGGAAGTTTCAAAATTCACGGGGGTACCGGAAAGTGAAATATATGGTGTGGCTACTTTCTACACCCAATTCAGGTTCAACCCTAAAGGAAAAAAACACATAGCTGTCTGCACAGGAACTGCATGTCATGTAACGGGGGCCAAGCAAATAATTGAGGGTATGGAACGCCATTTGGATATAACTGATGGAGAAACTACTTCTGACGGCGAATACTCTCTGGAATCAGTAGGATGTCTGGGATGCTGTGCTCTGGCTCCTGCAGCTATGGTAGATGATGAAATTAAGTCTAAATTATCTTTGAGAAGCATTAAAAAACTTTTTAGAGGTTATAATCCAGAAAAACCGTCAAAATAATGATTACTATTTTAGACGTATATTTGAAGGGGAAAAATCATGAACTTTAAAGAAATGGTCCAGCAAGAAAAAAAGGCCTATGATTCACTATTTTCTAAAGAGAATGCTGTTTTAATTGGATCAGCTACTTGTGGAAACTCGGCTGGAGCTCAAATTGCAAAAGAAGCCATTGAATCTGAAATGGAAAAAGCCAAATATCATGCTGAAATAATTGAAGTGGGCTGCATAGGCTTATGTTATGCTGAACCTATTATCATGGTCTCAAAACCACAAAAACCCGCATTAATTTATGGAAACGTCACTAAAAAAGTGGCCAGAGAGATAGCCAAATCTCATCTTATCAATGATATTCCTTTACCAGAATATGCTCTGGGAAGCTGGGGAGAAGGATATATTGATGGAATAACTCCTCTTTTGGAACAAAAATCTATGAAAATGCAGGAACGCAGAATTCTCCGAAACTGCGGCTTTATTGATCCCACTAATATAGGACACTATTTGGCCCAAGGAGGATATGCTGGTTTCATGAGAGCCTTGGAAATGGATTCCTCCGAGATAATTGAGGAAATGAAAAAAGCTGGTGTCCGGGGAAGAGGGGGAGCTGGATTCCCCACTTGGATGAAATGGCAATTCTGCATAGATTCTGACCAGGAGACCAATTACTTGGTGTGCAATGCTGATGAAGGAGATCCAGGAGCATTTATGAATCGCTCACTTTTAGAAAGTGATCCCCACTCTGTTCTGGAAGGAATATTAATTGCGGCTAAGACTATTGGAGCAGAAAAAGCCTACATTTACTGCAGAGCAGAATATCCGCTGGCTCTGGAGCGATTAAAAATTGCTATCTCCCAAATGACAGAGCGAGGATTCCTGGGTGAAAATATTCAAGGATCTGGATTTAATCTGGAAATTATTATAAAAGAAGGTGCAGGGGCATTTGTTTGTGGTGAGGAAACTGCACTTCTGGCATCCATTGAAGGTAAAAGGGGAACTCCTCGAACTAGACCTCCATTTCCAACTACGGAGGGCCTATTTGGCAAGCCCACAGTCATAAATAATGTGGAAACCATGGCCAGCGCGGCACTTATTATGCAAAAAGGTGCAGATAAATATTCGGAACTGGGAACCACGGAGAGTAAAGGAACTAAAACTTTTTGTCTGGTGGGGCAGGTTAAAAATACGGGCTTAATTGAAGTACCACTGGGAACCACTCTAAAAGAAGTAATATTTGATATAGGTGGGGGAATTATTGACGATGGTGAATTTAAGGCCGTGCAAATTGGAGGCCCCTCTGGAGGATGCATACCGGCCCAACATATTGATACGTCAATTGATTATAGCTCACTCATCGGTGTGGGGGCCA
Organism: Methanobacteriaceae archaeon; assembly: GCA_030656015.1. Lineage (NCBI taxonomy): Archaea > Methanobacteriati > Methanobacteriota > Methanobacteria > Methanobacteriales > Methanobacteriaceae > Methanobacteriaceae archaeon. Next base: position 108,376 of record JAUSNX010000012.1, on the reverse strand, counting down.
TGATGGGATCTGGTGGATTGGTAGTCATGGACCAGAGCACTTGCATGGTAGAAGTGGCTCGCTATTTCCTGGAATTTATTCAAAGGGAGTCTTGTGGTAAATGCGTTCCTTGTAGATTGGGAACCAAACAGATGCTGGATATTTTGACTGATATGACCACAGGTAAAGGTTCAGAAGAAGATCTTAAGCTATTACCTGATCTGGCTCAGGCCATTAAAAAAGGATCGCTCTGTGCACTGGGACAATCATCACCCAACCCTATCTTAACCACCACTCGCTTTTTCATGGACGAATACGAGGCCCATATCAAAGATGGTGTTTGCCCGGCCTTGGACTGTAAAGACTTTATAGAGTACACCATTGATGCTGAAATTTGTGATGGGTGCATGGTTTGTCTTAAATCCTGTCCTGTATCAGCCATCACCGGATTTAAAGATGAAATCCATGTTATTGATGCTGAAACATGTGTTAAATGTGGTACTTGTCTGGATTTATGCAAAAGAAAGAAAAATGCAGTTAAATTGGTTGATGCGAAGTAATTTTTTACATTTTTTTTATTAATTTTTTTATTAATCAGGGAAATAACATGTCTGAAATAGTCATTTTACTCTTAGAAATCGTACCTATATCTCTAGCAGCAGCCATTAGCCCTACCAGTTTTGCTTTACTAATAGTTCTACTGTCTCTTTCTAAAAGACCTAAAACTAGCGGGGGCTGGTTTTTTACTGGGATCAACACTGATGATCTTGATAGCAGCTTTGTTAGGCATGGTAACTGCTGAAGGTTTTATTTTGACCAGGGCCGATCCAGGCCCACTTAAATCATGGATAGACTTGATTTTAGGAATCATAGTTCTCTACTACGGTTTTAAAATCCTATTAAAGAAGAAAGCATGGTTTGAAGAGAAAGAACTAGAACTCCCTACAAATAATAAATCTGCCACTTCAGAATTTCTTAGTAGCTTGTTTCTGGCCATGGGTCTCTTTGCTCTCAATTTCATTACCACTGCGCTTGTTTTTCTGGGTGGAAGTAAAATAGCGGCAGCTGGTTTAGGATGGTTGGGTACCATAATTTCATTATTGGTTTTAATGGCTATTACTCTGTCAATGATAGCTTTGCCGGTTTTGATATACTTTTTAACTCCTCAAAAAGCAAATAAAATCCTTTTTAAATTGAAAAAGTGGATTAAAAGGAATTGTCACTATTTAAATGCAATTTTAGTCATTTTAATTGGATTATATTTCCTTTCTAATGGTTTAGATGGATTAAACTGGATATAAAATTTAATTTTAATTCAAAATCAGAATTCTATTATTTATACGATCATTATTTAAGAAAAATAAATAAATAAATGGAAAATTACATGGTATCTTTTCCAGAACTGGCATTATAAGAATGTATCTGGATAAATTCACCTTTATCTATCCAGGTTCCATTAACTAAAAAGAAAGGGCCCCTCCATTCGGAATTAAATTGGCCCCCATTACTGGTTATTCTGGTTAATTTTACACTGACCTGGACCTGGTTTAAAGAAATTTTGGTGATATTTTCTATTTGTATGCTGCTGATAATGTATCCTCTGGTGACACCATTCTGTTTGAATAATAGATTAAAATCACTGAAAAATAATTCTAAAGACTTTGTAATGTTTTTCTTCAAGGCCACATCCTCAGGATTGACTGAACTTTGATTTTGGGGAGTGGTATTGGTGTGTACTGGTGTTTTAGCATGTTCTGTTTCCATGCCCGGTGTAGGCACGGTAAAAACTCCCCAAACCAAGACTACTCCTAATAAAATAGTAGCAACTAAAATAATGGGCTTAGCAAGGTTTAAATGTTCAATCCAAGTTTGAATAGGTTTCACTCGACCTTCACTAACACTATTTTTTGTTTTTAATACTGGGTTTAATTCAGGCTTATCACCTAAATAGCGGTTTAATATAACTCCTAAAAAACCACCTAAAGGCCCTAAAATCAGGAAATAGGGACCAATCCATATTATAGAAATTAATCCCGCCAAAAGCCCGGTGCTTATTCCGGTGATATAGTCTGATTCCTTTGATAAATACACGGAAATCACGCTGGCCATAAGGGGCAGTAAAAATAGAGCATTATTTCCTATAAAAAATTTTAAAATAATGCTTAGTAAAAGCCCGGCCAAAAGCCCGGCAATAACGGCCACATAATTAAAATTGTTCCAAAATTTATTCAAAACTAAGCCTCCATTGGCAGTATAACTTTTAATCTAAATTCATAATATTATTTTAATGGTTTGATTATAGATGTTAAGCATTAAATTGGTTACTATATTGCTGTGGTGAATCATAATCTCCAGTTTTGAGGGAACTTGTAAATGATAAACAGTCCAGCTAATATCATCAGAATAAAGAAAGTTCCGTTGTAAAACAAGCTACCACTATAATTGGGGTTAGTAATCTGTAGATAGGTTATAATTGACATTGCTACCAGAACGGCGGAGGTCACTCCCACGAAAATAGTTTTATTTTCATATTTTTTATACATGAAAAGGCCGCAAATTAGAAATATTGCTCCCACGGTAAGGCTTGTTGTATTAATGTCCCCAATACCCAGTAATAAGAACAATAATCCTAGAATTATATATAAAATTGATTTTTGCATTTTTTTACCTCAAATATTAATTTCTTACTTTAAAGATTGGATATTAGTAAATATAAACACCACCGACTTAGGTGTTTAAGGAGATAACTGTTTAATATTAATTAATAAAAACAAATATTAATTTAAATATTTAATTAAATGACACCATGTTTATATCAATTATAATTATTAGATTTTAAAAACATATTTAAAAGGTGATAATATGGATATCTCATCTCAATTAGAATTATTAGAAGGCAAAGACGTTATATTTAAATGGGGAGAAGACGGAAGGCAATTAGAAGGAAAAATAACTAAAATACATGAAAAACACAAGGCCTTCACCGCGGAGTATCATGATCCTGAGCTGGATGCCGGGGCGGGTACACTGGCTTCATTTACCAATGTGGCCCGCATTGATGGGAATTTGGTTGTTTTTAAGAAGTAATATTATTTAATCTCTTAAATCCATTTTATTTGGTATATTTTGGTTTCAATTAGAAAATTTTTTATTGTATGGTTCTTAATTTAGTATATTATTAAATAAGAGGCTAATTAATGAGGAAAGGTTTATTAAATATAATTCTCGGCGTGATGTTCGGATTTTCAGGATTAATGGGACTTTTATCGGTTCAAGAAATTTCAATACCTTATATTTATTTGGGATTTTATTTAGTATTAAATGGGGTATTCCAAAATAAAGGATATTATAATAAGACTTATTTCATGACTCAATTTTCAATTATCATTATATTTGGAATTATATTTGCTTATATCTATCTATTTATACCAGAATTCTTTGGAAATAAAATATTTTTTATTTATTTGACTTTTGCATCTTTAATTGGGATGTTAATATTATTAATTTATGAATTCTATCATAGGGAAAATAATCAGGTTTTTTTGGAGAAATGAATGGTGAATAAAAAATGGAAAATATAAGTAAAAAAAAGTACTGGCTGATCTTATTGGTAATTATATTCAGTATAGCTAGTATTTCCAGCCTTTATGAATTCATAATTTCTCATTCGATTTTCCAACTCTTCATGGCCATAGCATTCTTTTTATTCTTAGTATATGATTTATTTAGATTCAAAGGTCATTATAATAAAATATTCTGGATTATTATGGGTTTAGGAATAGCTGCTCTGGATATAATTGTAGTATATAGTTATGTAAATTCCCTTTATCAATCAGCCGCTGGTTTCTTATTCTATGCTCTGATAGCTGGCCTGGGATCCTTTTTCTTAGTGGGCCTTATCTTTGAGGAGAGGCATAGATTGGATGAGGTTCTGATGTGACTTTGAAATTCATTAAAATTTTAATTAGATAAAAACATAAATTGGCCCAATCATATTACTAATGGTGATAAAATGGATTTTAAAGATTGTATAAAATTTGCCAATGAAACACCAGTCTGTTATCTGGCCACGGCCGAGGGAGATCAACCAAGAGTAAGGGCCCTAGGTTTCTGGTTTGCTGATGAGACTGGATTTTACTTTCAAATTGGTGCTGTAAAGGATATGTATGGACAAATGCAGGCCAATCACAAAGTTGAAGCTTGCTTCTGGCAACCTGACGAACAGACCGGGACCATGATGCGGGTGGCTGGTGAAGTGGAATTTGTAGATGATGTGGAACTTAAAAAGAAAGTTTTAGAAGATAGGCCATTTCTTAAAGAATTTGGTATGACCTTTGACCACCCAGGACTGATAATTTTCCGCATTGCCAAGGGTGAGGCCTATTTCTGGACCATGGCCACTAATTTCCAGCCTAAAGATATGATTAAGTTTGGGGATTAAATTATTTCTTAATTATAATTTATTTTATATTTATTAAGGAATAATTTATTAAAACGCAGTTCGATTAATTTTCTTCAATTTTATGAAGAAAGAGAATAGTTTAATTATCTATTTCCAACTCTTTCTCTTCAAAAATGAAAATATCCTCAATATCGGCCTCTAAAACTCTGGCGATCATATAAGCTAATTTCAGAGAGGGGTTGTATTTACCTTTCTCCAAGAAGACAATGGTTTCCCGCCTGACTCCAACTTTTTCTGCTAATTGGGCCTGGGTTAGATCGTACTTGGCCCGTAATTCTTTTATTCTGGTCTTCATCCCATATCTCCTTAATTTCCATAATTCAATCAATAAAGAACAATTTTTTACTATAAAATCGTTTTTGACCACTACCTAACTAGCATAATTTATTGAAGAATATTAGATTATTATTTTAGTCTATGTCGCCTTTATGGCCTAAAATAGTGTTTGCTACAAGCATAGTGGAGGTCATGACGAAAATGGTCACTCCCATTAATTCGATGGGGTTGCGTATATTTTGCCCCCAATACATGCTTAATACCAGGAAAGAAACGAACGTTAAGGTTATGTACCAGGAATAAGTCGTGGCATATGTACCTATTTTTCGTAATCGCTCATCTTGGGCTTTTTTATCCATTCCCACATAGGTGAAAAAATTAGATACTAAGGCCATTATTCCTAATAAGAGCATAACTGATACTAAGTCGTTCATGGTCTTGGTAGCCATCATTATAAATCCTGAAAGCATTAAAGCAGCAGATCCAAGCCATATACTTATGTTATGCCAATTATAATTGCCCAACCATTTTTTACCCTCTTCAACATTTTCTTTTTTGTTAAAAAGAGGCACTAAAAATAGTATAAAAAATGCAAAAAACGCATAATATATTGGATTTTCTAAAACATACCCCAATACTCCTAGAAAACCGAGAATGCCCCAAAAATAATTAAATTCTATTTTCATCACTTCACCTCATTTTTATTTTAGCATATGTTGTTTATTTGCAACATTATGTTATATTTTTTTAACATTATGTTTGATAGATATAACATTTTACTATTTAAATCTTTGGTTAATGAAAAAATAATAATATAAATCTATAGATTAATCAAAAAGAATTTAAAGTTATTTGATAGATTAATATCTGGAATATCATTATACTAATCCTTTTTTTCGGTTTTCCATCGTTTAATACAATCTCCAATACTTAAAGAAACCTCGCTTTCCACTATTTGTTCTTCCAGCTTGCTTTTTTTAATATATTCTCTTAAAGGATCATAAACATTGGCTGCTTTAATTTTAATGCCTCGGTGGTTCATTTCTTCATAAAGCTCCTCTAGCATCTTGATTCCGGAATAATCAATGAAAGCTGTAGATTCAAAATCAAGAATAAATAGTTTGGTATCATTATATTCGTGATCTACCAGTTCGATAAGGGTATTCTTTATATTTTCGGTGTTCAGGAATATTTGGGAACCATCAATCCTCACAATGAGGGTGTGGGAAATTATTTCACCTTCTGGTCGGCTTTGAATATCTAAAAATCGATTAGTGCCAGGTATACGTCCTAATATAGCTACATGTGGATTGTACATGTTTTTTAGTAGTCCTAAAATGGACAGTATGACTCCTATGACAATTCCCTCCAGGGCCCCTAAAAACACCACAGACAACATGGTTAACAGGGCAATGGCAAATTCTATGCGGTTGAAATAGTAAATATTGCGAAAATGAGGGATGTCCACCAGGCCTTTAATAACATAAAGTACAATGGCGGCCAGTATGGCTTGGGGTAAGTTGTAAAAAACCCCGGTGAAAAATAAAAGTACCACTATGATTAGTAAAGCAGCTACGCCTCCTGATAATTGACTCTTAGCTCCATTATCATCATTCACGGCCGTACGGGAAAGGGCCCCTCCAATGGGAAGTCCCTGAAATAGGCCCACCATAACATTGGAAGCCCCTAAAGCAAGCAGTTCCTGATTTCCATCAATCTTATAACGGTATTTAGCTGCATATTCCTCGGCAAATAAATAACCTTCAATGTAGCTTACCAAAAAAACGGTGGCCGCTAAAGTTACCAGGATATTCACATCTATTAATGATGGATCGGGAATAACTAGGCCAGGTAAACCCTGAGGAATGGCACCCACTAAATCAACACCGAAAGAGGCCAGATTGGTAATGGTAATCAGTATAATGGAACCAATAACCAGAAAGAGGGCGTGGGGTAGTTTAGGGTACTTTTTATGGCCTACATATAAGAAAACGATACCTGCTGCTCCTATGGCCAGTGTGTACCAGTTAGTTTGGTCCAGATGCATGATGAGATAGTATATCCGTTCAAAAAAAGTTCCAGAGCTGCTTTCTATTCCAAATAATTTGGGTAGCTGTCCGGAGGCAATAAATAAGGCGATACCTGCTAAAAAACCGGTTAAAACAGTTTTAGAAATGAATTTAACAATAAAACCCATCTGTAATGTCCACGAAATCAGGGCCAAAACCCCAGCGGCTACTGCAACCAGGGAGACCATCATGAGGTACTGGCTGGCATTGGGAATCATCAGAGAACCCAGGGTGGCCCCTACCAGTATGGAAAGGGTGGAAGTGGGTCCAATAGATAGTTGTTTGGATGACCCGAAAACCATGTAAACTAGTAGAGCCACCATGGCCGAGTATAAACCAATTTCGGGAGGTACATTGGCCAGGGAAACATAGGCCATAACTTCTGGTATGGTGAAGGCCCCTACGGTTATTCCGGCTATGATGTCTGGTCTAAGCCAGTCTTTATTATAATTTCGGGCCCATTGAGTTATGGGTAGATATGATGAAATTGATTTCATTTTATCGGGATGATTTCATTTTATTTTTTAAAGCTATTTTTTTTATTATATGTTAAAATAAGACATATAATTGCCTTTATAATAAAATTGAACTCAGAAATAGATAAAGTTTATTAAATTTCGCTTTTGTTTAAAAAGCTCTAGAAATAAATGGAATTGAATATATAAAACTTGCAGATAATTATTCAAAAATTAAAGTAATTTTTTAGCCTTATGTTGAGCTTCCCATTTCTCTACACAGTCTTCAATACTTAAACAAACAGTGCTGTCCACTATTTCTTTTTCCAGACTACTATTTCTAATGGAATCTCTTAAAGGCCCATGCATATTAGCTGCTATGACTTTTATACCTCGGCGTTTTAGTTCGTCGTTGAGTTCTTCCAGCATTTGAATCCCTGAATAATCAATGAATGCAGAAGATTCAAAATCCAGAACAAACAGTTTAGTGCCTTCACATTTGTTATCTATCAGGTTTATAATAGTATTCTTTACACTATCGGTGTTCAAGAATATCTGAGAACCATCCACCCTTACAATAAGGGTATGGGATATTATTTGACTTTCAGGGTGGCGTTTAATATCTAAAAACTGTTCAGTTCCAGGAATCCGCCCTAATACAACTACATCTGGGTTGTACATATTTTTTAAAAGCCCAAAAATGGATAATATCACTCCAATAACGATTCCTTCCAGGGCGCCGAAAAAAAGCACGGATAACAGTGTTACCATGGCAATGGCAAATTCGGTTTTGCTGAAACGATATATCTTTTTAAAATGGGGGATGTCTACCAGGCCCTTTATAACAAATAATACAATGGCGGCCAGTATGGTTTGGGGCAAGTTGTAAAATGCTCCGGTAAAGAATAATATTACTAATAAAATTAATAATGCTGCAAAACCGCCTGCTAGCTGTGTTTTGGCTCCGCTTTCATCATTTACGGCGGTACGTGTTAAGCTTCCTCCAATAGGTAGTCCCTGGAAAAGACCCACAAATATGTTTGAAGCTCCTAAAGCCAGCAGTTCCTGGTTACGATCCACATTGTACCTGTATTTAGTGGCGTATTCTTCTGCAAACATATATCCCTCGATGTAACTAATTAAAAAGACGGTGGCGGCCAGGGTCACCAGCATATTAATGTCTAATAATGTAGGATCGGGAATAAATGTTCCGGGTAGCCCTTGGGGAATATAACCAACCGATTTAACTCCTAAAGCAGCTAAATTAGTAAAATTAAACAGTATTATGGACCCAATAACTAGAAACAAGGTATTTGGCATTTTGCGGAATTTTTTAGTGGCCAAATAAAGGAAAATAATTCCTCCCACACCCCGAGCCAGAGAATAAAGGTTAGTTTGACCAATATGTACTATCAAATAATAGATATTATTAAAAAAATTCCCAGTGGTTCCGGGCATTCCAAATAATTTAGGTATTTGGGTGGAAGCAATAAATAATGCAATGCCCGCTAAAAAACCGGTTAAAACAGTCTTTGAAATAAATTTAACTATGAAACCAAATCTCAAAGCCCAAGAAATAAGGGCCAAAACTCCGGCGGCCACAGCGACCAGCGAGACTATTATTAAATAGTGGCTGGCACTGGGAAGCATTAAAGAACCCAGAGTGGAGCCTACCAATATAGATAATGTGGATGTGGGCCCAATAGACAATTGTTTGGACGTTCCAAAAACCATATAAACTAATAACGCTATTAGAGCAGAATATAATCCTACATGTGGTGGTAAATTGGCCAATGACACATAAGCAATGACCTCTGGTATGGTGAAGGCCCCTACAGTGATACCTGCTATGATATCTGGGCGTAACCAGCCTTTATCATAGTTTTTGGCCCATTTAGTTATGGGTAAGTAGGAGGAGATGGATGGCATGGTTTTTCCAAAATAAGTTTTTAAATTAAGTCTATTTTTATATTTTAATTTAAATAAAGTGTATTGTTTTGAATGATTTTTTAGTTTATATTGTTAATTAAGGCATATTTTTTATCTTAAATATAATTGGGGTGATAATGTAGATAATTTAATCAAATCTGGAAAAAGTAGTATTTTATAATTTTTCTGGATTAGGTTTATAGATGACTTTTTATAATTTTCTATGAAGTTATTAGATTACTTTCCAGCGATAATCTAATGTCTATGTTAATCCAAATAGTTTTTCATGGATAAAGTATGTCTAAAATTACAATCCCCTCTTAATAAACTTAATAAATAAGGACATTCATAAAATTATAAACTTAATACTATTTCGGGTGGAAAATGTATGTCTCTAATTCATTAAACAGGTTAAAATCACAGATAATATTATTCGCTGTGCTTTTAACTGTTTTAACAACCATACTTTTTATTTTGGAATAATAGTCTCGTTTCTATTTATATACATGCTTTAATCCCAATAATAAGCTTTTTATGTGCAATCACATTGATTTACACTACCTGGTGGTCATATAAAAACAGAAAAGATGTTTTTAAACCATGGTTGCTGATTGGACTGGCATTACTATTGTATTCATTTGCTAATTTGTTTTATTTTATTTTTGAAGATGTCCTGCGAGTAATATCTTCTCCTTCCATTGCAGATTTATTTTATCTGGCCATGTATCCTTTATTAATAATGGGTCTGCTATTATTTTTTAAAAGACCAATTAATATCCGATTTAAATCATTACTGGACACGGCCATTGTCATGATTTCTGCATTCTTTATTATATGGTTCCCACTGATCTGGCCCATTGTTGAGCCCAGTCAGCCAGACACTTTATCCATGATTTTTTCTTTATTTTACATATTTTTAGATCTCATAGTACTTTTTATAGTACTGGCATTGTTATTTAATCAAAATAAGAAGATTTTTGATTTACCCGTTGCATTAGTTGCCTTGGGATTATTTTTCCAGATATTGGGGGACATAATATATTCTTATTACACGGTGGTACCCACTCTGCTTAGTGGCTGGCTCTTCAATATATTATATGTTTATAATACTCTATTAATCACTTTAGCAGCCATATCATTTCTAAAAAATGTCCAATTGGATTTAGGATATTTAAAATCATCTTATGGAATATCAAAAACACAAAAGGACTTTATTTCTTACTTGCCCTTAATACTGGTTCTTTTCACATACGGTCTTTTAATTATCACCACGCCTGATGAGGCCTTAATCTGGGGGGTAGGAATAGTGGTGGTAATGGTAATTCTTAGACAAATAGTATCCTTAAATGAGATTAAAAGGAATAAAGAACTAATTTCTGAGAAGAAAGAACAGTTAAGTTTCATTACTACTAATATGCTGGATTCATAACAGAATCAGATGAAAAAAGGGATTCTTAAATATATAAGTCCCTCTTGTGAGCAGGTTTTAGGCTACGCTCCAGATGATCTAATGGGGAAATCATTCCGTACTTTAATTCATCCTGATGATTTACCTGAGATTAGCCGTAATCTAAAAAAAGCAGTGGCCTCTCAGGGAAGCGTGAGATTACAATATCGCATTAAAAATGCAAGTGGAGAATATATATTCCTGGAAACTATTGGAAAACCTGTTTTTGATGATAAATCTATTAAAGGATTTATTTACAGCAGCCGAGATATCACGGAGCAGATAAAATCTGCAGAATTTGTTAAAAGTTCTTTAGAAGAAAAGGAAACTCTTCTGCGTGAGATTCACCATCGGGTGAACAACAACTTTCAGATTATATCCAGTCTTTTGAATATCCAGGCTATAAATGTGGTTGATCCCTGGGACCAGGCACTCTTTAAGGAGAGCCAGAGCAGGGTGCGGGCCATGGCCATGGTACATGAAAAATTCTACCGGTCTGATAATCTGAGTTCCATAGACTTTTCAGATTATATTAAACTTTTAATAACTGATTTGGTCTATGAATATCATCATAATTTATCTAAAATTGAATTGGATCTGGATATTGCGGAAATTGACCTTAATATTGAAACTGCAGTTCCCTGTGGCCTTATAATAAATGAATTGGTTTCAAATTCCTTAAAAAATACCTATCCTTCTGCTGGTAAAATAACGGTTAAACTGCACCGAGCACAAGAAAAATATGTTTTACTGGTAGGTGACAATGGAATCTGGTGTGGTGAAAATGATGATTCTAATGATTTGGGAGTAAAGCTGTTAATATGCTTTTAACCCAATTAGATGGTCAAATGGAAATTATGGGCGGGGAAGGAAATTTTTATAGGATTATTTTCCGGGAATTGAGCTATGAACCGAGGATATAACTGGCCTTGGTGAATATTATTGGAATATCATATATTGATTATTCATTTTATCTTTAGAATAAATAGAAAAATTATTAATCAAAGTAATTTAAAAATCCGATAAGGAGATGATTGACTTGAGAAGAGGAACTATAGATATCATTGCTGGAACAGTATTTGCCTTACTTGGAATAGGAAGCATTTTCGTAGATCAAACAAGCTCCGTATTCTTTATTCTATTTGGATTGCTTATAATAATCAGCGGCCTGTTCATAAACAAGGGATATTATAATAAAACCTATTATCTGGCCGTTTTCTCAACAATTGGAATTTTCTCAGCATTAATAATCTATCTTTATTTGTACATGCCGGACTTCATTTTAAATGATTTGGCCTGGTTCTACACCTGGATACTAGCCATGATTGTGGCCACTGGTGTGTTTATTTACCAATTCATGGGCCGGGAAAAGAATGAAAACATGCCTTGGAAAAGTGAATGGTGAAGGGAATGGAATTTATAAGTAAAAACAAACTTTGGTTAAAATTTGGAGTAATTGTATTTTCTATGAATGCTATTTTATCTTTTATGACGTTTATAGGAACTCAATCTCCTTATAAACTGGCAATGACATTCATTTGGTTGCAATTTGTTTTATTTAATATTTTAATATACAATGGCTTTACTAAAAATCTATTTTGGATTTTAGCAATGGCATTAACCGTTTTATATGATATTATTGTGATATACATATATTTTTATCAGGGGCCTGTTTCACACTATTCTTATTTACCATTGCTCGCAGGTGCAGTACTTTTCACAATAATCTGGCCTTTTTTTACACTTAGAAAAGAACAAATACCTAGATTATATCAAAAAAGTAAGTTATAATTCATTAAATCCAGTACTTTTCAGATGTTCCTGAAATATCTTCAATTAATTATAATTAATACTGAAGACATAATTATAATTAAGATATGAATTTCAGGTCAAAAATGTATTTATCCTCTTCATCAAATGGATTTAAATCATTGTTAATGGTAGCAATAGGAGCTTTAATCGCTTTAATCATCATTCCTATTTTAATATGGAATACTAACTTATTTTCACCCTACATTGAAATTTTAACGCCAATAATTAGTCTTTTTACATCAGGAATGCTAATTTACACGACATGGTGGTCCTATAAAATGCATAGGGACACTTTTAAGCCCTGGTTGATACTGGCTATGGGCATGATAATGTACTTTGTGGCCAACTTTTTTTATTTTGCTTTCAAGGATATTGGTGTAATTCCTTCACTTTCCATGGCAGATATATTTTACATGGTGGCTTACCCTTTATTGGTGCTAGGTATACTTTTTTTTATTAAAAAACCATTTAAAATTAAATATAAAAATTTATTAGATTCGGCTATAGTCATGGTTTCTGCATTTTTTATAGTATGGTTTCTGTTTATCTGGCCCACAGTGGGGCCCAGTCAACCAGATGCTATATCAGTAATGCTTTCAATATCTTACCTATTTTATGATCTCATAATCCTATTATCAATACTCATATTATTATTCAGTGAAAACAAGAAGATTTCAGAACTATCCTTAGTTTTATTCGCTTTAGGAATGTTTTTTCAAGTATTAGGTGACATGATATATGCTTATGATGTGGTGAGTCCTCTTTTAATATATCAATGGGTATTCAATGTGTTCTACGCTTCCAACATGATATTTTTAGTATTAGCTATCATAAGCTATCTAAACAATATTAATATTGACTTTAAACATTTAATATCTCATTATAGGCACTTAAAATCTTCAAATAATTGGGGTTCTTATTTGCCCTTAATATTGGTTCTATTTGCCTACAGTCTTCTAATCCTTACCAAACCCGATAAGGCCTTAATTTGGGGAGTGGGGATTATTGTGGTAATGGTAATTGTCCGGCAAATACTGTCTTTAAATGAGATAAGAAAAGCCCAAAAAACAATTTCTGATAGGGAGGAACAACTTAACTTTATTACCTCTAACATGCTGGATCTTATCACAGAATCAGATGAAAAGGGTATTTTCAAATATGTAAGTCCCTCTTCTAAGCAGCTTTTAGGTTACCCTCCAGAATATCTATGGGGAAAGTCATTCTATGATTTTGTTCACCCTGATGATGCGCAAAAAGTTACTGATGGTCTTAAAAAATCAGTGGAATCCATTAGTATGGCCCGGCCCCAATATCGTTATAAAAATGCAGAAGGTAAATACCTTTGGTTGGAGTCAATTGGACAGCCTATTTTTGAAAATGATAAGCTTAAAGGATTTATTTACAGCACTAGGGATATCACTGAACAGAGAGAAGCTGCAAAATTTGTTAAAAACTCACTCCGGGAAAAGAAAACCTTACTCAAAGAAATTCACCACCGGGTGAATAATAATTTACAGATTATCATCAGCCTTTTGAATTTAGAGTCTAGAAATGTGGTGGATGATCGAGATCTTGAACTTTTTGTAGAGAGCCAGAATCGGGTGAGGACCATGGCCATGATCCATGAAAAACTCTATATTTCTGAGAACTTAAGTTCCATAAACTTTTCTGATTATCTGAAAACTCTTTTGAGTACTTTAATATATGATTATTCTAAAAATTTGGCTAATATTGATTTGGAATTGGATATTGATGAAAAAATAGAGTTTAATATTGAAACTTCAGTTCCCTGTGGCCTCATAATAAATGAGATTGTGAGCAATAGTTTGAAGCATGCCTTTCCTTCTGGTAAGAGTGGTAAAATAACTGTTAAAATGCACCAGGATGATGATGAATACGTTTTAATTGTGGGAGACGATGGAATAGGATTTATAGATGAGTCTGAATTAGAAAGTGCCACACTGGGCCTGACTTTGATTAATTCCCTGGTGGACCAATTAGATGGGGATATAGAGTTTTTAAAAGGAGAAGGGACCTTTTATAAGATTAAATTCCAGGAATTAAAGTATAAAGAAAGGTTATAATTCCGGGTCTCTTATTGATTTAGGCCAATTTCGTGGGGAGTAATGGTCTGAAAGTAATTTTTGTTCAATAAATACCTAAAGAGCTTTAAATCGTTTTTATTAATTTTCCAGCACCATATTATTTTTATTAGTCGTTAAATCATTTTTTTTTTCTTAATTTATTTTGAATCAGAATGTTTATATATAACGTGCCGCGATATATCGCAGTATGGTATAACATTGCACGATGTATAAATTTGGGAGATCAATATGGATACTAAAATATTACAAAAAAAGTATTTACCTTTAACAGAAGCAGCTTATTATGTTCTTATTTCTCTAAATAAGCCACGGCATGGTTATGGGATAATGCAACACGTTAACGAAATTACCAATGGACGTATTAATATCGGGGCGGGAACTATGTATGGAAATCTGTCCCGAATGGAAAAAGAAGGATTAATAATTCCAGTTGCTGAAGAAAGTCGTAAAAAAGTCTATGAACTCAGTGAAAAAGGTAAAACTGTGCAAAAACTTGAACTTGAACGTTTAGAAGAGCTTCTGAGTCTTGGCAAAACCGAAATGGGGGATTCATAATGAAAGAAGTTAAAAATGTGTGGCACTGGTGGTGGGGCTGGAACACTCCGAAAGTAGAAAATTGGTTGGAAGAAATGGAAAAGAATGGTTGGAATCTGACTAAAGTCGATTTTGCCCAAATTAGGTTCAGTTTTAAGAAAGGAAAAGTGAGGAAAATGAGATATTGTTGGGATTATCCTGCGTTTCCTGGAGATAATTATTTTGAGCTTTTCAAAGAAGATGGTTGGGAATCAATGGATAATAAAATGGGACCATGGTTTATTTGGCGTAAACCCTATGATGATGATGCTGATGAAAGGCCCAACATCTACACCGATACAAAATCATTAATTGAAAGAAACAATCGTCAAATCAGGACGGTCATCTTTGGAGTGTTAGTAACTCTATTTTTAATAGCCCTAGTTTCAATTGTCAATTTCAGTTTTTCTAAATGGATTTCCGCACTTTTATTCCTGTCCATGGTCTTTTATGGCTACATAATAGTACAATTATGCCAATATAATAAAAAACTAAAAACAAATGCCATTAAATGTTAATACGGGCCTAATCAACGTGTGAATGATTAATTCAATCACTATAATAGCTAAAATGAGCAGTATGAATTGGATAATAAATGGGAAGGTTAATCAATTAATTTGGAGGAAAAAAATATGAAAGCGATTGTATGCACCGAATACGGATCACCAGATGTTTTGCAACTCAAAGAGGTAGCTCAACCTGTTCCCCAGGATAATGAAGTACTGATAAGAGTACATGCCACCACAGTAACTACCGCTGACAGCATGATGCGGAGGGGTGAATCCATGGTTAGCAGGATCATTTTGGGCCTTAGAAAACCCAGAAAGAAATTCAAAATACCAGGCCTGGAGCTAGCCGGGGAAATTGAATCCATAGGTAAAGATGTAAAACGATTCAATAAAGGCGATCAGGTCTATGGATTCACTGGTTTTGGACCGGGTGCTTATGCCGAGTACAAATGCATGAGTGAAGAAGGATCACTAGTACTAAAACCTACCAATATGGCCTATGAAGAAGCGGCCGCTGTAGTTGATGGAGCATCAACCGCCTTGTTTTTCCTCAAAGAAAAGGCAAACATCCAAAGCGGAGAAAAAGTCCTTATCAATGGTGCCTCAGGAAGTATAGGTACTTTTGCAGTACAAATTGCCAAATACTTTGGGGCAGAGGTCACCGGGGTATGTAGCAGCTCAAATGTAGAACTGGTAAAATCTCTGGGTGCCGATAAAGTAATTGATTACACTCAAGAAGATTTTACCAGAAAAGGTGAAAAATATGATATTATTTTTGACACGGTAGGCAAGAGCTCATTTTCACATTGTAAGGATTCACTAAATAAAAATGGACGCTATCTGGTGACGGTAATGGGGCTTACACCAATTTTACAAACGCTATGGACCAGAGTGATAGGCAGTAAAAAAGTAATATTTGACATGTCAGTTGAAAAAACTAAATCTCTGACTTTTATTAAAGAGCTTATTGAGGAAGGAAAACTTAAACCAGTGATAGATAGGTGCTATCCATTGGAACAGATTGCTGATGCTCACCGGCATGTTGAGAAAGGGCACAAAAAGGGGAATGTGGTCATTAGTGTGGGAAACAATAATCCTGCCTAGAAATGTATTTCTACACGTTTTTCAGCTCCAAAACGGCAGTTAAAATAATGAAAGACAAAAAATGGTGAGAATAATGAACAAACAACAATATGAATTCTATTATAAGACCAATAGTCTCATTTATGGCCTTAGGATTATGGGAATAATCTCTCTGGCGGCCAGTTTAGTGCTATTTTTCAATACCTGGTGGCCTTATCTACAGGTTCTATCACTGACCTTTATTTTACTGGCTGTAAACTTTGTTATAGGGAGTATGGTGGCCCGCAAGGTAATCTCTCCCGATTATATGGTCCTTCCCTTTGTTGATTTATTTTCCTCACCAAATGACTTGGTCCTGGATGCCGGGTGTGGCGCCGGCCGGGTAACCATTGAAGTGGCCAAATTATTGAAAAATGGACAGATAGTGGCCCTGGATCTCTTTGATCCCCAGGTGGACTCCATGTCTGGTGGAAGGGATTTGCTGGAGAAAAATCTGGAAATTGCGGGAATAAGTAACCGGGTTCGCATAGTCCAGGGGGATGTAACTCACATGGAATTTGAGGATAATAGCTTTGATTCAGCGGTCAGCGCCCTTTTGTTGAATAATTTAGGTCCGGCCAAACTTTCTGGATTGGCTGAGTTGTTCAGGGTTCTTAAAAAAGGTGGAAAATTACTGGTTATTGTTCCGGTGCCGGGCCTGCACACCTTTGCCGTGATGAGTGTATTTTCTTTATTAATGACCTCTAAAAAGGAATGGAGATCTCTCTTTGACCAGGCCGGTTTCAGGTTGTTGGAAGAAGGAGATATTAATTTTGGCCGGTATTTTTTATTGGAGAAATAAAATATTGAATAGTTTTAATGCTATTTGGTGCAATATGTCCTAAACAAGATTATACTCTCTTATCCATATCCAAGCGTGCTTTATGATATTCACGGCCATGTGGGAATCTATGCTTCCTGGAATAGGGGAGATGGTAGGGATTATCAGTAAGAAAAAGGCTGAAATAATGATTTATGTCTTTCTTTAAAATTTTAATTCGCTAATTTTTTAAAATAAATATATTAACTTTTTTTATTCAAAAATAAAATATTTAAACAGATTTTAGGGCCATTATATGAACATAAACTAAAAAATAGGTTTTTTAAGAGATGATAAAAATAAAGTAAAGAAATATATTTGAAATTCAAAAATAGAAATCATTACTTTTCACAACTTACTTACAAAGTATAGATAGGACTGTTATAATGAATGTCCAAATAATGGAATAGTATATCGGATTGATGACTAACTGTACCTCTCATGAACGAGGACAGTATAAATTAGTCGAAGAGCGATTCCTTTATTTAAACTATACTCCAAAAGATTTCGCTCTTCGTATTTGGTACAAAGAGAGGTGATTTTCTTGAATATAAATAAGGATATTCCCGTATTGGATCTTATCAGAACCATTCTTGAATTATTTAGATTTGTATTGAATCTTACATCATAGTTTATAAAGTATATTGAAATTAAATAGAGTAAATATTGGATCCCAGGTCGTCTAGTTTCAAAAAATAAACAATATTAACGTTTATTTCCCAAATCAAATACTTCATGTTATTCAACTAACTTATCACAATAATAATAACAATTTATTATTTTTTATTTTGCCTGTGAATTTTAATGTCAGAAATAATTCTAAAATTACTCAAAATGATGGACTCAAAAGTTTACTCTCATTTATTCTTTTAATGTTCATTTTGCTAATATAATTTGTTTTAATTATGAAATTACATATTAAGCTAAAAAGTATATACTGTTTTTAAAAAAGGTTTTAATTATTAATTTTTCAACAACCACCATAATAAGGCTCTCTATTGTCAATTGCATCAATGAAGATCTTCTTCAGCTCTTCCATATCCGCACCATTCCGAATGGCCCCAATAATATCTACTAAATTATCATTCCGCAGTAAACATGGTTTAATCTTCCCATCAGGGGTTATACGCAAACGAGTACAGTTTTTACAAAACTCGGTGTTATCCATGGGTTTAACAATCTCTATTTCCCCGTCATCCACGTAGTACTTCTTTCGATCCTGCATGAAGTCCCTGGTCTTGACCTTATCGGCGGTTTGGGCCAGTTCTTCTTCTAGGTCTTCCATTTCATAGTGGTACTGGTCTATGAATTCCGTATCCGGACAGCTTTCTGTTTTTAAAAGTTCTATGAGTTGCAAAACTGCATTATTTTCCTTACAGAAGTTAAACATGTCCCATATTTCCTCGTGGTTGAGGTCCTTCATAACCACCATGTTCACTTTAACCGGGTCCATACCGGCCTGAGCTGCGGCTCTTATTCCATTTTTAGCACTTTCCAGGTAATTCTTAGTGGTGATGAATTTATAGGTTTCTGGATTGAGGGTGTCCAGACTTACATTCACCCGATTTAGCCCAGATTTTACCAGTTTTTCAGCATAGCGTTCCATTAGTGTCCCATTGGTGGTTATGGAAACGTCTTTAAAGTCCAGGGTAGATATTTTCTCTACAATCTCCACTATGTCTGGCCTGATAAGTGGCTCTCCTCCAGAGAGTCTTATCTTGCGAATACCTATCCTTCGGGCCACTTGAGCTATTCTGAATATCTCGTCCGCGGTCATTTCCTCAGTTTGAGGCATTATGCCATCGTGGTGACAGTAAAGGCAATTCACATTGCAGCGGCTGGTTATGGATATCCTGAGGGAAATCACTGGCCTTTTAAATGGGTCCTGGACTTTATTTTCTATTTCCATTTCTTATCAACAGCTGGATTTTTTAGGGGACAGTATTGGACTGCCTTTTTTAAGTATAAAATTAATTTAAACACTATTTTATAAAACTGTATTTATAAGTAATATCGATATTTTTGTTTTTACTATAAAAATTGATAGGATTGTATCACATAATTTTAAAAATAATAATGAAGAAAAATTGATAGGTTTAGAAATTATCTAAAATAAGACCAGAAACTCTTTATTTAATCCCCGCCACCATAACCATATTTATACAGGAATAAAATTCGCCCTTTTCGCTTTTCTCATGGAGATCCTTATTCCAGGCATCCATTTCTTCGGGGGTGGCCACATCATGCTCCAGTGCCTCCCGGGTCAACCACTCACCAAAGACAGTTTCATGGAAGTCCAGGGTTATAACCGGTTGGGATTCCATATCTACCACTTCCAGCCCGTTTCTCTTCATCAGTCCCAAGAATTCCCTTCCTGAAAATCCGTTGGGCCGGCAGACATTGGCAAAGAAATGCAAAAGTCGGTTGGTGAGTTCGTAGTCATCATAGCCCACCGAGGCAGAACCCCAGTCAGCATCCGCCAGGACTATGGCCCCACCATTTTTGGTGACTCGCATCATCTCCTGCAGGACCTCAGTATGGTCAAATTCTTCTGGAAGCACCTGAAAGAGCCTTTCTGCACGCACAGCATCGAAAAATTCATCGGGGTAGGGGAGATTTTTAACATCGCCCGGGACAAATTCCAGATTAGATTCATTATAATTATTCTCAGCTTCTTTGATCATTTGGGGATCGTTATCCAGACCAATTATTCTACCTTCAGCAGATAATATTTGGGAGATATTATAAGCGTCCACTCCAGGCCCACACCCTACATCCAGTACTATGCTATCTTTTTTTAAATTCATCATCTGGTAAGAGGTTTCTTTCAAATCCTGCAGCATTTGTGCCATGGCCTGCAAATACTGGGCATCCACATTGCCGTCAAAATCTTTGATAGTCATTTAATCAGTCCTTTATTGTTTATGGGCATATAATACATAATATGGCATTTATTTGTCATTATTCCTGTAAAAATAGACATAATTATTTTAAAAAAATGGGAAATAAAATAGAAAAAAATTATATTTTATCGTCCATCAGTGTTTCTCTATTTCCAGAAGTGGATTTAAATTGTGTTATTCCCTATTTCTTCTTATGGCGCACCATTAACTCGATGCTGTCCAGTGACTCCGAGTCTTTGTCCAGGGAATCCACCATCCCCGTAACGGTTTTAGAGATTATATTTTGTACAAAGGGGTTTAAAGGTATCCTCTGACCATTGACTTGCAATAAGGCCTGCCTAAACTGACTCTTACAGTCAACATCTGGGGCCTGGCCCTGTACCTTGGCGGTGGCGAATTCATAGCAGGAGTCAAAACCACACTTCCCACAGTTAAGATCCTGCAAGAGGCCGTAACTCCTCTCTTCAACCAGCTTAACCAGTTCATCAATTTTATCTTCGTCCATAGTATTTACATCAACCTGCTGGATGGTGTATTCGTCTTTTAAATCAGAAACAGAAAACTTGGCAAATTTCGAGGTCTTAAATCCTTCTAGTATTAGAAAGTCCAGCCCGTCATTGAACTCGATGGTGGAGATAATTTTTTCCAGTTCCTGTGGATGGTCAAATAGAATAAAAGTCTCTTTTCCCGTCCCAATCACGATTTGAGCACCGGCCTGGCGGTGTCTACCAGTGTCTCTATCAGCTAGGTCAAATGTAACGTGGCTGTATTTGGCCGTTCCCACTTTATATTGTTTTTGAACCAGTTTTTCAACAATTTTAGTCACTAAAGTTGTTTTACCGGTATCTTTGGTTCCCATGACTCCTAATATTTTCATTTACATCACCAACGAAGTTTAATAAATATAAATATCCACTCTACTGATTCACATTTAAATAAAATAACCGAGGTTATAGTAGTTAAATACATTATGTTAATTATAATAATTATAGAATAATGGAGTAGAATAACAATTAATATAATATTATAAATTTCATTAAAGATAATGAAACCTATTTTAATTAAAATAATTCCCTAAAAAATTAAAATTCTCATTATAAACATAACTGATATTAAATTGAATTAAATTTCAATAATAACGTCTATAATAAACTAATTTAGATTATAAGTCAATAATTTAAATCAAAACTAAAAATAAGGTCAATAGACTATAATTTAACTTATATATTATAAACTAAAAGACTTATAAAATAAATAATTGCCGATTTTAATTAACTATTAAAAATATAATCTGACCCCCCCTAATAAGGTCGGATTGTAATAAAAAAGATTTAAGATTCACATGAAGAAAAAAATAAAGTTTTTAATGGATGGATTGGAGTTTGAAGCACTGGAAGGAACTACTATCCTACAATCTGCCATAGAAAATGGTATTTATATTCCAAATCTTTGCTATAACTCTCAGGTCAAACCTTACGGGGCCTGTCGTTTGTGTCTGGTGGAAAATGCCGAGGGCCGACTGATCACTGCCTGTGAGAACTGGGTGGAAGAGGGCATGGATATTAAAACTGATACTAAAGAACTAAATCAGACTCGAAAGATGTTAGTATCTCTTTTAATTGCCAACCACGAGAGAAATTGTCTCTCCTGTGCCCAATCAGATAATTGTAGGCTTCAGGAAGTGGCCGCCTATTTGAAGGTGGATGAGAAGGAGATGGAAAACTTCAGATTATCCCTTTCCGACATACCCTTGGATGAGTCCAACCCCTTCTTTATAAGGGATCTTAAAAAGTGTATTCTCTGTGGGGTCTGTGTACAAACCTGTGCGGATATTTTAGGAGTAAATGCCATTGATTTCGGTTACCGGGGCTATGAAACCAAGATAATTACCTTTGGAGATAGGGACATCCTTGATTCTAACTGTGTTTCCTGCGGAGAGTGCGTGGTGGCCTGTCCAGTAGGGGCCCTGGTTCCCAAAGCCGTACTAGAACCATCCCGGGAAATCAAAACCACCTGCACCTATTGTGGTGTGGGATGCGGAATCTACCTGGGAGTCCGGGGAAATCAAATCACGGGAGTCCGAGGAGACCCTCAAGGACCAGCCAATAAAGGACGACTGTGTGTCAAGGGAAGATATGGGTTTAATTTTGTCAACAATCCAGAAAGACTCGAAAAACCACTTATTAAAAGAGAAGGTGTTTTTGAGGAAGTGGAATGGGAAGAAGCTCTGGATGTGGTGGCTGAAAAATTATTAGAATATTGCCAAAGCGAATTTGACGAAAATCAGTACCAAAAAAGTCAGTTTGCTGCTATTTCCTCGGCTAAATGCACCAATGAAGAGAATTACATCTTTCAAAAGTTCGCCAGGGTTTTAATGAAGTCCCCGCACATTGACCACTGCGCCCGTTTGTGTCACGCCCCCTCGGTGGTGGGACTTTCCATGAGCATCGGCAGCGGGGCCATGACCAATTCCATAGATGAAATATCCCAAGCTGGATGTATAATGGCCATTGGAACCAACACCACAGGTAGCCATCCGGTTATTGCTTTGGAAGTGGTAAAGGCTGCAAAAAGTGGTTCTAAACTTATTGTAATAAATCCTCAGGAAATTGATCTATGTAAGCATGCTGATTTATTCCTTCAGCAATATCCCGGAACTGACGTGGCCCTTTTAATGGGCATGGCCCGGGTCATATGGGAAGAAAACTTGTATGATAAGGAATTCGTAGAAAAAAGGACTGAAAACCTGGAACCATTCCTAGAATCCCTGGAAAAACTGAATTTGGACGAGATAGAACAAATTACTGGGGTTAATCAAGAAAAAATTAGAGGGGCGGCCAGAATATACGCCACTGAGGGACCTTCTTCTATGCTCTATGCCATGGGCATCACTCAGCACACCCACGGAACTGAAAATGTTCTGGCCATAAGCAATTTGGCTCTTTTAACTGGGAATCTGGGTAAATTGAATGCAGGGGTCAATCCACTTAGGGGGCAGAATAATGTACAGGGTTCCTGTGATATGGGGGCCCTCCCTAATGTTCTCACCGGTTACCAATCTGTGGAAGATGAATATGTAATTCAAAAATTTCAGGAATATTGGAATTCTGATTTAAGTCCGGTTAAGGGCATGATTTTACCAGAGATACTGGAAAATGCAGTGGAAGGAAAGATAAAAGCAGTTTATATCATGGGGGAAAATCCCCTCTTAAGTGAACCGGACATTCAGAACGTTAAAAAGGCTATGGAAAACCTGGAATTTCTGGTGGTACAGGACATATTCTTAACAGAAACTGCCCAGCTGGCGGACGTGGTTTTACCTGCAGCATCATTTGCTGAGAAGGAAGGAACTTTTACCAATACTGAAAGAAGGGTGCAACTCATAAGGCGGGCTGTAAAATCTCCGGGCCTGGCTAAACCAGACTGGTGGATAATTTCCCAACTGGCCCGTAAGATGGAAGAAAAACTTTCAACTGAAAGAGAATCTGATGAATCAGACGCCCTGAACCTCCTTAAATCTCAATTTACTTACCAATCTGCTGGAGAAATATTCAGGGAAATGGCAGAAATAACTCCCATATACCACGGTATTTCACATGCCCGACTGGAAAAAGAAGGCATACAATGGCCCTGTCCTGATGAAAACCATCCTGGAACTCCCACACTGCATCAGGAAAAATTTAATACTCCTAGTGGACTGGGCAAATTTCACCCTCTGGAATACCGTCTTCCATCAGAGGTGGCCAGTGAAGAATATCCTTTAATTCTCACCACCGGCCGTAGCCTGTATCAGTATCACACCGGCACCATGACTCGGAAGATTGAGGGCATGGATAAACTGGAAAAGCCAGCAACTGTGGAGATTAATCCCTATGATGCAGATGATAGGAATATTCAGGAAAATGACCTGGTGGAAATCGAATCCAGGCGTGGCAAAATCAAACTTAATGCCAAAATCAGCGACCATATTCAGAAAGGAACATTATTCATGACCTTTCATTATAAAGAAGCCCCGGCCAACTGTCTCACTAATCCAGAAAGAGATCCTATTTCAGGCATTCCTGAGCTAAAAATTTCTGCAGTTCAGGTGCAGAAATTATAGTCTTTTTTAGATTATTTTTTCCTTAAAATTTAAAGCCTTAATTTTCTTTAATTTTTTTTAAAATTTTTAAAATTCTTTTATTATTCAATAAAGTAATTCTTTTATTGTTTTAATTCTTTTTAATCCGCAATAATCTTTTTTAACCTATTTCACTTGATTTAAGCCATATATTTCTAAAACAATTTTTGTGTGCTCACTCCACTTCAATATATATAACTTTCTATATTTTTCTAGTAGGAATTTATATATAAATGATTAAGTGAAAGTGTAATTAACACACATGGTGACTCAATGCCCAAACATATAGTTTCTGGATTAAAATATATCGCAGCTGTCAACCTGAGGAAACAAGGCCAAACTCAGAGAGAGATAGCGCAAGCGCTGGACATGGATAGATCTACTGTTTCTCATTATTTGAATGGAAGAAACCTTTCTTGGAATTCCATAGAAGTTGCGGAAATGGTAACCAATTTTTGTCCCAAAGATTTTTTAATTTTAACCCATGCTCTTTTAAAAGATACTGAGCGGACCAGGACCATAATCCAGACCTGCACCGACTCAAAATTTAAAGGAGCAATTCGAAATTCTTGTATTGGGTGCGGCCTTTGTGTGGACACGTGTTTAATGAAGGCCATCGTGTTGAACGACTTAAAGGCGCATATAAATTACGAATGGTGTTGCGGATGCCTGATTTGTGTGGAAATGTGCCCGACCAACTCGATAGAAATTAAGGAGGTAGTAGATTGATGGAAACAACTGAACTATTAGATGGTAAAGATATTACTGTGGAGAGAGCAGGCGAAGAAGACCGAGTACTCATATTCAAAAACAATTTCTGTGCTGTTTGTGGATTGTGTGAAAGCATATGTCCAGTAAGTGCCATTGAAACCAACCCTACTGGTGCAATGGTGAGAACAGAGCAAGACGCAAGTAAGTTAGATATTGATGGGGCAAAGTGCGTTCTTTGTGGAATGTGTAGTTCCATATGTCCTTTCCAAGCTTTAGAACTGCAAATTGATGGTGTATCAATAAAAGAGATTGCTGGATATCCTCATATTATTAAATCTGCTGATATTGATGATGATGAGTGTATTAACTGTAAAGCATGTGAAACCGCATGCCCTCAGGATGCTATAACTATTACTCGTGAATTACCTTCCCGAGCAGAACTCATTACTGGAGAAATAGATATAGACAAAGATACTTGTATTTCCTGTGGAATGTGTGAAGAAATGTGTCCGGTTGATGCTATAGAACTTGATCATCAAATGCCTACTTCAGACAACCCTGTAGTGGCTACTGATATTAATGTTGATACTGACAAGTGTGTGCACTGTGGAATCTGTAAGAGAATCTGCCCTGTAGATGCTATTACTCAAGTTTGTCGTATCTGCCCTTATGGTGAATACGAAATTGCTGAACCAGAAATAACTGGAACTTCTTACATTGACCCAGAATTATGTGTAAACTGTACCTGGTGCCAGGAAATCTGCCCAGTCGATGCAGCTAAAGTCACCAAGCCTTTTGAAGGGGAATTAAAAATTGACTCTGAAACCTGTCAAGGCTGTGAAACATGTGTAATGGTTTGCCCATGTAACGTGCTTTCATTCCCTAAATCTATTAAATCAGGAGTAAACGCAGAAAAACTACACAAAGATGAAAGATTCTGTATTTATTGTGGAGCATGTGGAAAATCATGCCCGGTCAATGCTATTGAAGTTAAACGGACCAAGATAAACTACACCCCAACTAAATCAAAAGCCTGGAAAAAGGCCTTTGAATCTTTAGAAAATTAAGAATGTTGAATAATGGAGGTTAATTAGATGGCAATCGGATTAAAAGCATACCGAGAAATATGCCACGGTTGTGGTAACTGTGTTGTAGCCTGCCCTGTAAACTCTCTTAGAAGCCCAGAAGTGGCTGGAGGAAAGGGTCCTACTGACGATGTAGATATTATCATGATCGTTGAAGATGGCGCAGTACAACTTAAAAATCCTGATCTATGTGGAAAATGCGGAACTTGCATGGAAGCTTGTCCTGTAGAGGCCATAAAATTGGAGGAATTATGATGAGGGTTATTTTAAACACTGGAAGAACTGTATGGCAGGGACAAGCCATAGAATCTGGTAAAGATCTGGAAATGTATGTGGACGCAGCAGCTATTGCCCATATGAGTGCAGAAATGATGAGCCAGCTTGGTATAAAACCTGAAGATAACATTGAAGTTATTTCTAACTTTGGAAATGTGGTAGTTAAAATTGTAGCAACCAAAGAAACTCTCCCAGAAGGAATGATTTACATGCCTATGGGCCCTTGGGCGAACCGGGTTATTGACCCGGAGACCAATTCAACTGCAACTCCAAGTTTCAAAAATATCCCAGTAGAGATTTTACCTACTGATAAGCCTGTACTGGATATGCCTACTTTAATGAAAGTCTATAACAAGGTAGGGCAAATTTAATTATCCATTTTAAATCATGAGGAGGATTTTCATGGAAAAAATTATCAAAAATGGAATGGTTTATGATCCATTAAATAATATTGATGGTGAAAAAAAGGACATCTGTATCAAGGATGGACAAATTGTTGACAGTGTCAGCGACGATGCAGAAGTCATAGATGCCTCAGGCAAAATTGTAATGCCTGGTGGTGTGGACCCTCACACTCACATTGCAGGGGCAAAAGTTAATGTCGGACGTATGTACCGACCAGAAGACAGTAAAAAAGACGTTGAAGCCTGTGGGGTTGGCGGTAAACGTTGTGGAAGTGGTTTTTCAGTACCATCTACTTTCATGACCGGTTACAGATACGCTCAAATGGGTTACACCACTGCTATGGAAGCAGCAATGCCTCCGCTACTGGCCCGACACACTCACGAAGAATTCCACGACACCCCTATTTTAGATCACGCTGCTTTCCCTCTATTTGGAAACAACTGGTTTGTTATGGAATATTTAAGAGACAAGGATGTAGATTCATGTGCAGCTTACGCGTCCTGGCTTTTAAAAGCCACTAAAGGTTACACCATAAAGATTGTGAACCCTGGTGGAACTGAAGCATGGGGATGGGGTGGAAATGTCCACGGAATACATGACCCTACACCATACTTCGATGTAACTCCTGCTGAAATTATTAAAGGACTGGCAGAAGTAAACGAAAAATTACAACTCCCTCACTCCATACACTTGCACTGTAACGACCTGGGACACCCAGGAAACTACGAAACCACTTTAGCTTCTTTTGATTTACCAAAAGGGATAAAAGCTAACCCTGCTACTGGAGCAAGAGACACAGTACTTTACGCAACTCACGTGCAGTTCCACAGTTATGGTGGAAACTCATGGAGAGACGTAGTTTCAGCCGCTACTGAAGTGACTGATTACATAAACAAAAACGATCACATTGTTTTCGATGTAGGTCAAGTAACTTTGGATGAAACCACCACCATGACTGCTGATGGTCCATTCGAATTTGATTTACACTCTTTAAACGGGCTCAAATGGGCTAACTGTGACGTTGAAATGGAAACCGGTTCTGGTGTAGTTCCATGTATCTACGCCGCTAAAGCACCAGTATCTGCCATGCAATGGGCAGTTGGTATGGAGTTGTTCTTACTAACTAAAGACGCAGGAAAAGTTTGTTTAACTACAGACAGTCCTAACGCAGGTCCATTCACCAGATACCCACGTGTTATAGCTTGGTTAATGAGTAACCAGTACCGAAATGACATGTTAGATGAAAAATTACACAGTTGGGCACACCGAAAAACTAGTATTGCTGCCATTGACCGGGAATACTCCCTCTCAGAAATTGCTCAAATTACCAGATCCACGCCTGCTAAAGTACTGGGTCTAAGTGACACTAAAGGACACCTAGGTGTCGGTGCTGATGCTGATATTTCAATCTACGACCTCAACCCTGAAACCCAAGATCTATCTACTGATTACATGGCCATAGAAGCTGCATTTGAAAAAGCAAGTCTGGTTTTAAAAGACGGTGAAACAGCAGTAATCGACGGTAATGTCGTAAACACTGGAATGCGTGGTAGAACCTACTGGGCGAACACTCAAGTGGAACAAAATTTATACGCTGAAGTATTAGCTGATGTAGAGAAAAAATTCAAACAATACTACTCTGTAAACTTCCAGAACTACCCGGTACAGGATGAATATATTAACAAGTCTGCTCCAATTAATGGGGTGATGTTATGAGTGAGATTATTTTAACTCCTAAAGAACAACCAACCGTACCTATAGAAGCCGCGAACATCCGATCTGACGTTTTTGCCGGTAAAACTGTGGATGAAATTAAAGAATTAGAAATCATGCATGGTAACCTGATGGCTAAACTTGGTGACTTCTTTGAAGTAGAAGGAGAACCTTCTGATCTCCCTAAAATCATTATTGATGGTGATGTGTACAATACAAAGCGTATTGGACAGGGAATGACTGATGGTGAAATCCTAATTAAAGGAAACGCCAATAAATATGTCGGTCTTGAAATGAAAGGCGGTTTAATAACTGTTGAAGGAGATGCTGATGCCTGGGTAGGTCAGGACATGGAAGGCGGAGAAATAGTCGTTATGGGAAATGCTGGCGACTATGTAGGATCTGCTTACCGTGGTGACTGGAGAGGTATGAGTGGAGGCCTAATTACCGTACATGGAGACGCTGGAAATGAAATCGCTGAGTACATGAACGGTGGAAAAATCGTTATTAAAGGCGATGTAAACACCTTGCCTGGAATTCACATGAACAGTGGTGTTGTTATCATTGAAGGTAATGTTATAGCCCGTACTGGTGGAGAAATGGCTGGCGGAACCATTGTGGTTAAAGGAGTCATCGAAGAATTCCTCCCAGGATTTAAATATCTGGGCGTTGAGAAAAACATTGAAGTAGAAGGAGAAGCTATTCCAGGAGCTTTCTACAAATTTGAAGGAGATCTAGCTATTAAAGGAGCTAAAGGGACTATATATGCTGCAGTTGCAGGTAATAGTCACATAGCACCATAAGCTAAAGGAGGATAAAATTATGGAACTCGTAAAAAACGTAGTATGCCCCTTCTGTGGAACTCTATGTGACGATATCATCTGTAAAGTTGAAAATGACGAAATTGTAGGTACTTATAATGCCTGCCGAATCGGTCACAGTAAATTCGTACACACTGAAGGTGCCATGAGATGGAAAACCCCTATGATTCGCCAAGGTGACGAATTCGTAGAAACTACTTATGATGACGCGATTGAAAAGGCTGCTCAAGTCATAGCTGGTTCTAAAAAGCCTTTAATGTACGGTTGGAGTTGTACTGATTGTGAAGCTCAAGCTGTAGGTGTAGAACTGGCTGAAGTATCAAAAGCAGTAATTGATAACACTGCATCAGTATGTCATGGGCCTTCTGTACTTGCTTTACAAGATACCGGATACCCGATCTGTACCTTTGGTGAAGTTAAAAACAGGGCAGATGTGATTATTTACTGGGGATGCAACCCATTCCACGCTCACCCTAGACACATGTCCCGTCACGTATATGGACGAGGTTTCTTCAGAGAAAGAGGCCGATCTGACCGGACTGTTGTAGTGGTTGATCCAAGAGAAAGTGATTCTTCCAAACTGGCAGATATACACTTAAAACTGGACTTCAACAAGGATTACGAATTAGTAGACGCTATACGAACTGTAATGGCTGGTCACGAAATTCTCTACGATGAAGTTGCTGGAATATCAAGAGAACAAATCGAAGCAGTTGTCGAAGCTTTGAAAAACGCTCAATTTGGTTGTCTTTTCTTCGGAATGGGTATTACCCACAGTCGGGGAAAACACAGGAACATTGATACAGCTATTCAATTGGTTCAGGACCTGAACAACTACTCTAAATGGACTCTGATTCCAATGAGAGGACACTACAACGTAACTGGATTCAACCAGGTTTGTACCTGGGAAACTGGTTACCCATTCTGTGTGGACTTTGCTGATGGAACACCTAGGTACAATCCAGGTGAAACCGGATCCAATGATGTTCTACAGAGCAATGAAACAGATTCCATGATGGTTATTGCTTCTGACCCGGGAGCTCACTTCCCACAGAAAGCTCTACACCGAATGGCTGAAATTCCAATTATTGCTATTGAGCCGCACCGGACTCCTACCACTGAAATGGCCGATATTATTATCCCGCCAGCAATAGTAGGTATGGAAGCTGCAGGTTCTGCTTACCGTATGGAAGGTGTACCTATCCGTATGCGGAAAGTAGTGAACTCTGATTTATTATCAGACAAGCAAATTCTGGAAAGACTTTTAGTTAGAGTAAAAGAACTAAAAGCTTCTAAATAGTGTTAAAATAAGATAAAGTCTCAGGACTTTATTTTTTTAATTTATTTTATTTTTTTAATTTAAATTCTATTTTAAATACAATAGAAAATTTTTTTATAAAATTGCTTATTTTTGTAAATTTTTTTTAAACTTTTGCATATTATTTCTATTTTCATGTATTTTGTTCTAAAATTGAATATTTTTCACTATTTTCACTAAATTACTGAATAATGTGTACACCTATGTGTATTATGCTCTGACTTTTTTTACTAATTTTCTCGAGAATCGAAATATTTATATGTGAGATTTACCAACCATCTATTGTCGAAGTATCGGAAGTATGCTTCTGTATTCCGATTAATAAATTTAGAATTATAAAAAATTTTCAAGAGAGTTCAATATGGTAAGAAAAATCGCAATTTATGGAAAAGGTGGAATTGGAAAATCCACAACTCAACAAAACACGGCAGCTGCTATGACACATTTTCATGATAAAAATATCATGATTCACGGCTGTGATCCTAAAGCGGATAGTACCCGACTGATTTTAGGGGGAAAAATGCAAACCACCATGATGGACACTCTCCGAACAATGGGAGAAAGCGGCTGTACTCCTGAGGCAGTACTGGAAACCGGTTTTGGTGGAATTAAATGTGTAGAATCTGGTGGTCCTGAACCTGGTGTGGGATGTGCTGGCCGGGGTGTAATAACTGCTATTACACTCATGGAAAAACACGGGGTATATGAAGAAGATCTGGATTTCGTATTCTTTGATGTTCTGGGGGATGTGGTATGTGGAGGATTTGCTATGCCGGTAAGGGATGGTAAAGCCGAAGAAATATATATTGTGGCTTCTGGTGAAATGATGGCACTCTATGCAGCTAATAACATCTGTATAGGTATGGTAAAATACGCCAAGCAAAGTGGAGTTCGATTAGGCGGAATTATTTGTAACAGTCGTAATGTAGATGGTGAAAGAGAACTACTGGAAGAATTCTGTGAAAAAATTGGAACTCAGCTGCTCTACTTTGTACCTCGAGACAACATTGTACAGAAAGCTGAATTTAATAAAAAATCCGTCATAGAATTCGATGAAGAATGTAACCAGGCTAATGAATACAAAGAGCTGGCACATAAAATTATTGAAAATGAAAATTTTGTTATTCCTACTCCTATGACCATGGATGAAATGGAAGATCTGGTATTGAAGTACGGAATGATGGATTAAGGCTGGGGCTTGGAATTGTTATATTGGAGGTTAGCAAAATGAAAATGATTAGAGCAATTATAAGGCCGGATAAGACTGAAAAAGTTGTAGATGCATTATCAGAATCTGGATATGTGGCCTTAACGAAAATGGATGTAATTGGTAGAGGTAAACAGAAAGGTATTAAAATTGATAAAATCTACTATGATGAATTACCTAAAACCATGCTTTTACTGGTGGTAGAAGATGATGAAACAGAGGGTATTGTGGATATAGTAAATGAAACCGCGTTTACTGGAAGTTTTGGTGATGGAAAAATATTCATAAGTCCTGTTGATGAGGCATACACTGTTAGAACTAGAACTAAGGGATTATAAATAATATAATCTTGAAATTGTACAAATCACGAATTAACGATTATTAAGAAATAAAATACAGGTGTGCCTCATGAAAGAAATAATAGCTATCATCCGTCCTAATAAAATGGCTGCTACTAAAGAAGTGCTCACTGCACTGGGATTCCCGGCAATGACTGCCCATAGGGTTATGGGAAGAGGCAAACAAAAGGCCATAATCGATGAAGTTTCATTTGAAATACAAAAAGAGGAACTTCATAAAAAAGAGGGCAGCATGCGTTACATCCCCAAAAGATTAATGATACTAGTAGTGCCTGATGAAGATGCTTCTTTAGTTGTAGAAGCAATAATGCGAGTTAATCAAACCGGACAAATTGGGGACGGTAAGATATTTGTATGTCCTGTTGAAGAAGCCATTAGGGTAAGGACTAAAGAGAAAGGAGAAGAAGCCATAACTTAAGCCATAAATTAATTATGGCTTTTAATTTAACCTTTGCTGAAATTGAAAAGAAAATTAGATAATAATTAGGATATTAGCACATCAAAATTAGATTTTTAACTAAAATAATTCTTTCATTTCAGTAAAATCATTAAAATCATGTATTTGGGAGAGTAATATGCCTTTCGATCTATTTGAAGTTGATAAAGAGATTCCAGAACGGAAAAAACACATTTACATTAAGGATTCTAAAGATCCTAAAGAACACATTCCAGCCTGTAACACCACTACAGTTCCAGGGTGCATGACTGAGAGGGGTTGTGCTTTTGCTGGAGCAAAAGGAGTAATTACTGGTGCTATTAAAGATGCACTTCACGTGGTTCATTCTCCGGTAGGATGTACGGCCTATGCTTATGGTACCAAAAGATACCCAACTACTCCAGACATGCCCAATGGGGATAAATTTCCTATAGAAAACTTTAATCTTAAATATATCACTGGAACCGACATTAGGGAGTCTGATGTGGTATTTGGTGGCATGGACAAGCTTAAAAAATGTATACTAGAAGCAAATAAAGAGTTTCCAGAAGCTAATGCGATATATACCTATGCAACCTGTACTACAGGGTTAATTGGGGACGATATTGATGCAGTTTCTCGAGAAGTTGCTGAAGAAATAGGTAAAGACGTTATTCCTATAAATGCTCCGGGATTTGCCGGACCTACCCAGTCCAAAGGGCACCAGGTAGCCAATGACACCTTATTTGAAACCCTGGTAGGTACCAAAGAGCCACCTTACACCACAGAATATGACGTAAATTTGATTGGTGAGTATAACATTGACGGAGACCTCTGGCTTCTTAGAGAATACTTTGAAGAGATGGGAATCAACATCCTCAGTACCTTCAGTGGAGACTGCTGTCACGACGAAATAGGATGGATGCACCGGGCCAAACTGAGCCTGGTTAGATGTCAAAGATCATCCAACTACATTGCTAAACTGTTAAAAGAACGTTACGATATTCCTTACATAAAAGTGGATTTTTTTGGAGTTAGATACCCCACTGAAAACTTGAGAACTTTGGGTGAATACTTTGGAAAGCAGGAAGAAGCAGAAAAAGTTATTGAAAGCCGGATGAAATGGATCAGACCAGAACTGGATAAACTTAAAGAGAAGCTGCAGGGTAAAAAAGTGTGGGTTTTCTCTGGTGGGCCTAAAAACTATCACCTTCCCGAGCCTTTAGAAGAAGAGCTGGGAATGGAAGTAGTAGCGGTTTCCACCATGTTTGAACACGAAGACGGCTACGAGAAAATCAAAAAAAGAGTAGGGGAAAATACGGCCATAATTGACGATCCTAACTCCCTGGAAGCTGAAGAAATCATTGAAAAATACAAACCGGACATTGTATTATCTGGTGTCAAGGAAAAATATCTGGCCCACAAGATGGGTGTGCCTTGTATATTAATCCACTCCTATGAAAACGGACCATACATTGGTTTCGAAGGGTTCCTTAATCTGGCCAAAGATATGTATGCGGCCATTTACAACCCGGTATGGAAACTTATGGAATTCGAGCCAGAAATGGAAGAAGAACTTTCAGTGGAAAATACCTCCGAGGAAGAGGCTCCAGCAAGCGCGGGCAAATAAATTAAAATTTAAAATTAGGTGATTTAATGAGTGATGTAAATATTGTTGAAAGGGGAAGAACCCTGGTTGTAAACCCTCTGGTAACTTGCCAGCCCCTGGGGGCCATGTTTGCCACCTTGGGTATTCACCGTGGCCTGCCACTGGTGCATGGATCTCAGGGATGTAACACTTTCGTGAGATATGCTTTCAACCGACATTTCAGAGAACCTGCTGAAATAGCTGTTACCTCTCTCCACGAGGACGCTGCTGTTTTTGGAGGTAGAAGTAATCTTATAAGTGGTATTAAGAATCTTTCCAAGAGATTCAGGCCAGATTTAATTGGAGTAGTTACCACCTGTTCCAGTGAGATTATTGGGGACGACGTGGAGGGGTTCATGAAAGTGGCCCACAAAGAATTAGCTGAAGAAATAGGGGAAGAAAAGGCCAATAAAACTAAATTAGTACACATTGCCACGCCTAGTTTTGTAGAACACCATTTTCGAGGCTATGGTAATGCAGTTAAGGCTTTTGTGAACACTTTGGCTGAAGATCCTACTGAAAATAATGAAAAAGTGAACATTATTCCAGGTATGGTAAATCCAGGAGACATAAGGGAAATAAAACACATGCTGGGTCTTATGGGAACTGAAGCCATCATGTTAACGGATACTTCTGATCCTTTTGACTCTCCTTTAAGACCTTCCACCACAGAATCAATGCCTTTCTATCCTAAAGGTGGTACTCGGGTG
The DNA here is from genome assembly GCA_030656015.1 of Methanobacteriaceae archaeon. Classification (NCBI taxonomy): domain Archaea; kingdom Methanobacteriati; phylum Methanobacteriota; class Methanobacteria; order Methanobacteriales; family Methanobacteriaceae; species Methanobacteriaceae archaeon. The sequence continues at coordinate 73,127 of JAUSNX010000012.1, read as the reverse complement.
GAAGAAATCGCAGATTCATCTAATAGTCTGGGAACTATTTCTTTACCATTCTATGGTGATGATGCGGCCAATTCTCTGGAGAAAAAGTATGATGTGCCTGCTAAAATTGGGCCTATGCCTATTGGTGTCCAGAACACAGATGAATTCGTGAGAAACGTTACTAAATTGACGGGCCTGGAAGCCAGTGAAGAACTGCTGGATGAAAGAGGACTTCTCATAGATTCCATGGCAGATTTATGTTCCAGATACTTATTTGGAAGGAAAGTTGCTATTTATGGGGACCCAGCATTGGTAATGGGCATGGCCCGATTTGTATGTGAAATGGGAATGATTCCTTCGTTTGTTTGTACTGGTGTGGAGAATCCTGAATTTGTGGAAGAGATGAAAAAGGTTGGTAAAGAATCTGAGGGCCCAGTAGAAGTCATGCCCGGATCTGATTTAAGGGCTTTAGAAGTAAGATTAGAGGAAGAACCTGTTGATTTAGTAATTGGAAACTCTGAAGGACGTTTAATAACTAAAGATCTAGGTATTCCTTTGGTAAGAGTAGGATTTCCGGTTTATGATCGTGCAGGATACCATCGAGTACCTATTGTAGGTTACAATGGTAGTGTAAACCTAATTGACCGTATAACTAATATGGTTATGGAAAAATACTACGATGAACAGCACTGGAAACTTCAGCAATAATTCAATAAATTAGCTTAAATTAAATTAAATCAAATTTGAATTTAAGAGAGATATTAATAATCTAAGTTAATTATTGAATTAAAAAATTTAATTAATCTCTTTTTTGTTCAAGAAGAGTAAAAAAGAGAATTTAATTAAATTAATATACTACTTTTATTTAAATTTTTTAAAATTCAATATTCAATTTATAATTATATGGGTTTTTACTGAATAATTTGCATGAAATTAATAAATTAGTTGATAATTATCATTAAAATATCATAAATCAAGCCGTGGTGGTGTATTATGAAAAATTCCTCAAAAAAATTTAATGGATCTGAATCATTAAAATCAACTGCTAAAGAGCCTTTAAAGGAATTAAAATCAAGTGAATCACCACAAAATGATGACTTGATTATTACTGAAGTTCCAGACTCAATCATAAAAACTCTGGAATCCCGAATAGATCACATGTGTGTGAAAAAAGACGAAGGTGATGAAGGAGGCCCCACATGTAACATGGCCTCTGTCCCTGGGGCAGTTACTCAAAGATCCTGTGTATATGGTGGGGCGAGAGTGGTTCTAATGCCTATAACTGATGCCATACATTTGGTACACGGTCCTGTTGGATGTGCGTCTTGTACATGGGATATTCGTGGAAGTAGGAGTTCTGGAGAAGAATTATATAAAAAAGGATTCTCCACTAACCTTCAGGAAAAGGACATTGTATTTGGTGGTGAAAAAAAATTATTTGATACAATTATTGAACTCAATGGAATTTACAATCCCGCAGCCATATTTGTCTATTCCACCTGTGTAGTAGGATTAATTGGTGACGATTTAAAAAGTGTTGCTAGGGAAGCAGAAGAAATCACCAAGTGTCGCATTATACCTGTTCAATCTGAGGGATTCAGAAGTTTTAATAAATCTCTGGGCCATCAACTGGCCTGCGATGCCATGCTAAATCATTTGATTGGGACTGGAAAACCGGAAGAAACTGGATTAGATCAAAAATCACTGGTTTCAACTCAAGAAAAAGGCCCCAATTTAAATATTGTGGGAGAATTTAATGTGGCTGGTGATTTGTGGGCTATAAAGCCATTAATTGAGAAAATGAGTATAACTGTTCAATCGGCCATAACTGGGGACTCCTGCGTAGAAGAAATTGCCAATGCCCATCTAGCTGTTTTGAATATCGTGCAATGTCAGAAATCTTCTAATTATCTGGCCCGGCAAATGGAGGAAAAATACGGTATTCCTCACCTTAAAGTTAATTTCTTTGGAATAGAAGATACGGGTAAATCTCTGCTTTCCATTGCTGATTTTTTCCAGGACCAATATCCTGAAATCAGGGAAATAGCTGAGAAAATAATTGAAACAGAAATAAAAAAGGTAAAATCTGAAATAAGCCACTATAAAACCAGATTAACTGGAAAAAGAGTAGCGGTTTACGTGGGTGGTAATAAGGCCTGGTCTCTTATCAGTGCCTTTGAAGAGCTGGGAATGAAAGTTATAATGACTGGAACTCAGAACGGACTACCTGAAGACTACCACCGAATAATGGAGACAGTAAGTGAAGGTACTCTGGTGGTAGATGATGCCAACTCTATGGAACTGGCCAAACTACTGAAAAAATATCATCCTGATTTAATTGTATCTGGGGCTAAAGAAAAATATATGGCTCACAAGTTAGGCATTCCTTTCTGTGACTTTAATCATGATAGAATAAGCTCATTTGCAAGTTTCAATGGATTTATAAACTTTGCCAAAGAAGTAGACCGGGCAGTTTCCAGCCCGGTATGGAAATTAACCTCAAAATATTATCAGGGGATAGTTAAAAATGAATGAAGATAAATTACTCCCTAATGAAGATTCAAAATGCCAAGATTTAACTGGCTGCGATTCAGGTTCACATACAATCTGTAAGGGGTCATGTGCTGAAATTAGCATTCCTAAATCAAAAAAACATTTTGCAGTGATTAATCCCTCAAAAATGTGTCAGCCTATGGGTGCGGTACAGGCTCTTTTGGGAATTGAGGGAGCTATGCCACTAATTCATGGTTCTCAAGGATGCAGTACTTATTTGAGGTTCCAGATGTGCAGACACTTTCGTGAACCAGTAAATATATCATCCACCTCCATGAGTGAAAGTACAGTAGTATATGGCGGAGAAGAAAACTTATTAAAAGCTTTAGAGACAATTTGGAGGGAATACAAACCAAAATTAATTGGTGTAACCTCTAGCTGTCTCACTGAAACCATTGGGGATGATATGGGTCTCATAATCCGAAAATTCAGATCAGAGCATCCTGATGAAGAATTACCACCTATAATTCCCATATCCACACCCAGCTATTCTGGTTCACATGTTGATGGGTATGATAAAGCAGTTAAATCGCTTCTGGAAAATATGGCTGTACAGAATCAAGCTAATGATAAAATAAACATTATAACGGGAAATATTTCCCCAGCAGATGTCCGGGAAATTAAGGAAATTCTGGAACTAATGGAATGTTCTAGTATCATACTCACGGACAATTCAGAATCCCTTGATGCACCCCACACAGATTCTGTTTCATTTTTACCGCCTGCAGGAACTAAAGTAAATGAAATAATTGATTCTGCAAATTCTAAAGCTACTATTTCCTTATGTAAACATGCCAATTCAGGAGCAAAGTTTTTGGAAAAACGTTTTGATGTCAAATCCATATCTGGGCCTCTTCCCGTGGGATTAAAAAACACAGATAAATTCATCTCAGCAATCTGCCAAATTCAAAATTGCGATCTCCCCGAGAAACTGGAAAAGGATAGAGGTCGGCTTATTGATACTATAATCGATGCTCACCCTTACAATTATCAAAGAAAAGTGGCCATATATGGTGACCCGGACGTGGTGAGTGGTTTGGCTGGATTTACTGCAGAGCTGGGCATGATACCGGCAGTGGTCTGTACTGGTGCTGAAAATACTCGCTTTCTGGACGACATGAAAGAAGTGGCCAAAGAAAACTCTACTAAACCTGCAGTAATGGAAGGATGCGACCTTTATGATCTTCAAAATTATATAAAAGACAATCCAGTTGATTTGCTGATTGGAAATTCTTACGGGGCGCGTATAGCTAATGAAGAGAATATTCCTCTTTTTAGAGTAGGATTTCCTATATATGATAGAATGGGTGCTCAGCGAACCCCTATTATTGGTTATTCAGCAGGAATCAGATTAGTGGATACTCTGGCCAACATGATTCTGGAAAAGTACTATGATGCCTCAGGATGGGAAATTGAGTGAATTTAGAAATTAGATGATTTAAATAATGATTAAGATTGAAATGAGGTTAAAATATGGGTGAGAATATTCGAATTGCGATAGCTTCCAGTGATGGTAAAACTGTAAATATGCATTTTGGAGATGTTTCGCACTTTCTCATATTTGAAGTGGAAGGAAATCAGGTTAATTTCATGGAACTAAGAGAAAAAGAAAAAAAACCACTCCAAGAGCATTCAGACCGGTGGATGCAATCTCTGGATATTATAACAGATTGTAAGGCCATTTTATGCAGCAGAATGGGCCAAAAACCAGCTTCAAAACTTGAAGAAGAAGGTATAATTCCATTACAATTCTCTGGGACTATTGCGGAGGCTATAAAATACTACTTAAAGGAAAATGAATTAGAGATGATTAGAGATTAATATAACTATTTTGCTAAAATATTGTCTAGAAATAGAAAATATCAGTATTTAGAAGGTATCGAATTGAAAAAAATTTTAACGGCCTGTACTAAGGACTGTCCGGGATCCTGTAGCATAATTGCCACGGTAGATAATGGTAAAATAACTTCCTTAAATGGAAATCCGGAACATGCCTACACTCAGGGTTTTTTATGCCCCAGCACTTCTAAATTCCTCAAAGACAGGTTTTACAATCCTAAAAGGATACTCCATCCCATTATAAAAAAAAATGGGGAATGGGAAAGAATATCCTGGGGTGAAGCACTTCAAATAGCAGCAGATAAAATATCAGAAACCATCCAGGAGCATGGGGTAGAATCAATACTTTATTATCAAGGATTTGGTGCCAGAACTGCTCTAAGAATTCTTAATAGAAGATTTTTCAATCTTTTAGGAGGGGCATCCACTCTCTATGGTACGGTATGTGGAGGAACTGGTCAAGCCGGCCAGGAGATGGATTTAGGTGAAAGAATATCACATGACCCCATAGATCACTTAAATAGTAATCTTATAATTATATGGGGACGAAACCCGGCAGTTACTGACCTTCATATATGGAAAATCATTAAAAAGGCCAAAAAAAATGGGGCAAAAGTGGTAACTATAGATCCGGTAAAAACCAGAACTGCAAGGGCCAGTGATATTCATTACCAGCCAAAACCGGGCAATGACTCCTATCTGGCCATGGCCATGGCCAAGATTATTTTAAAAGAAGGCCTAGAAGACCAGGAATTTATTGAAAATCACAGTGAGAACTTTGACCAATACCAGAAAATCCTGAATGATTATACTCTGGAAGAACTGGCTGTAAAATGTGATATTCCCTTATCTGAGCTGGAAATTCTGGCTAATATTTATTTAAACGGCCCTAGTAGCATTATAACTGGTTGGGGTTTGCACCGTTATTTAAAAGGCCATTTAATTTTTAGAATGATTGATGCACTGGCCGCGGTTTCTGGAAATCTGGGAGTTTCTGGTGGTGGAGTAAGCCAGGGATTTGATGAATTTGGATTTTTTGATGATAAGTGGGCTGCTGAAGAACTCGCACCACATCATCGAAAACTTCCCATGCCTACCATTGGTCAGGCCATTCTTGATGCCGAGCCCCCCATAAAATTGATATTTTTAACCGCCGGAAATCCCGTGGCCATGTGCCCTAACTCCATGAAGGTTAAAAAGGCTTTTAAAAGTGCAGATTTTGTAATAATGGTGGATCAATTCTTAAATGACACTTCACAAACTGCAGATTTATTTTTACCCGCCACCACTTTCCTGGAGGATCAGGATTTGTTGGGAGCCTATGGTCATCACATTGTATCTCCATTAAATCCGGTGGCAGATCCTCAAGGTGAATGTAAATCTGAATTGTGGATATTTCAGCAACTGGCCAATATATTAGGCTTTGGTAATGACATGGCTGGCAACAACCAGCAATGGCTGGAGAAACTGGCGGATCCTATCCTTAAAAAAGGAATTAATCTTGAAAATCTCCTGGAAAAACCGCAAAGAATTCCTGGCCCTCCAGTTACTCCCTATTCAGATAAGCAGTTTTTCACCGAATCTCGAAAATTCCAGTTTATTAACGAATTTGAAATGAATGAATGCGATCAATATTCTGAAAAAAATGAATTTACCCCGGATAATTTTTCTTCCAAAGAGAATGACAGTAAAATAGAGAATATACGCGATTCGGGTGATTATTCTTTAAGATTGCTTTCCATAATGCCTGAAAAATGGGTGGGTTCTGAAATTCCAGATAAAGAAATGGTAAAGGACCATTTAGAACTTAAGGTTCACCCTCAGATACTGGAAAGCCTTGGTTTGAAAAATGGCGATTTAGCAATTTTAGAGTCAAAATCAGGCTCACTAGAAGTTAAAATTTCATCAGACCCTGATACCCGGAAAGACTGCGTATCTACTTATAGGGGGGGCTGGATTGTTCACAATAAATGTGTTAATATTTTAACAGAAGATATGATCAGTGAAAAAGGTAATGGGACTCCATATTACGAGACTATGGTCAGGATTAGAAAATTAAGTGATAATTAATCCGGTATTAATTGAATAAATTAATTTTCATGTTTAAATTTTTCATATCCTTTCATTTTTTCTATTATTTGATACTTATTTTTTTAATTTATTTATTTATTTATTTTAAAAAGAAAAAGAACTTTAAACAAGAAAAAAAGATAATTTCATTCCCCATTCACTTTTAATGGGATACAGGCCTTTCTGTGTTCTATATCAACTATTTTTACCTTTATATTGTATATTTCTTCCATATTCTCTTTGGTGATTACTTCTTCAGGAGAACCTATATCAATAAAGCTTTTTCCTTTCATTAAAGCTACTTTATTGGCGGAAATGAAGGCCTGATCAGGAAAATGGGATGACATTACTATGGAAAGTCCATTTTTGGCCAATTTTTCTATTATATTGAGTGTTCTCATTTGATTTCCAAAATCAAGGTGCGATGTTGGTTCATCAAGTAAAAGAATACTGGGTTTTTGAGTTAATATGCGGGCCAGAAATACCAGTTGCTGTTCTCCCCCACTTATTTCTGTGTATGATACATCTCGCATGTGGGTAATTTTGAGAGTTTTCAAGGATTCTTCCGCAATTTTAATATCTTTTTCTCCAGGGGAAGCAAACATATCCAGGTGAGGGGACCGGCCCATGAGAACCACGTCTAGAACGGAAAATGGAAATGTTGAATTGTGTATTTGAGGTATATAACCGATATTTTTAGCTATTTCTGTTTTATTAAGAGAATAAATATTTTTTTCATTAAATAAAATTTTTCCAGAGCTTAATTTCATCAGACCATTAATACATTTGATTAATGTAGTTTTACCTGTACCATTGGGTCCTAGTATGCAAAAAACGTCTCCCTTTTTCACTGAAAAATTAATATTTTCAAATATATTGTGTTGGCCGTCATAGGAGAAACTGGCATCAGATACCTGCATCAAGCAATTTTTTAAAATGTCTGAATTCGGCCTATCAGCAATAGTGGCGGGCCTTAAAATACTCATGACCATCCCTCTTTACTTTTTGCTAGAAGATATAGAAAGAAGGGAGCCCCAATTATGGCTGTCAATATGCCCAGGGGAATTTCCACGGTGGTGATAGTACGGGCCACATCATCTATTAATAGGAGAAAAAAAGCTCCCATAAAAATACTGGCTGGTAAAAGTACTTTATGGTCTGGCCCTACAATCATTCGAGTAATATGTGGAATAACCAGACCTATCCATCCTATTATTCCACTTATACTGACTGCTGCAGCAGTAACGATAGTACAACAGGTTATTATAATGATGTGAAGTTTTTTAGTGTCAACTCCCAGGGTTTGAGCTTCGTCTTCGCCCATGGAAAGCACATTTATTCTCCAACGTATTAATAAGAGAATCCCACTGCCTACTACCATGGGCGGGGTAACCATTAATATGTCCTGGTTGGTAACGGCAGATAGACTACCCATTAACCAGAAAACTATGGTGGGTAACTGTTCATAAGGATCTGCCACATATTTAATCATTGAGATAAATGCGGAAAACAGGGCCGCAATGGCTATCCCGCATAAAACCAAAGTGAGCATGGAAGTACCTTTAAAGGTTTGACTAATCATGTAAGTCAGGCCCACTGCCAATAGTCCTCCCATAAATGCTGAAAATTGTACCATAAATGGACCGGCAACGAATAAAATGGCAAGAGCAGCTCCAAAACCGGCACCGGCTGAAACTCCTAATTTATCTGGAGAAACCAGAGGATTTTTGAACATACCTTGAAATGAGGCCCCGGCTATGGATAAAGCCGCGCCAACCATCATGGCAGCCATAATTCGTGGCAATCGAATTTGAAAAATAACTACCTCTACTGAAGGAGGTATATTATAATTCACCAGTGTTGTTTTCGCAGCCAGGGCCATTAAAACCTCTGAAGGAGATATGGGATATCTGCCTATTAAAAATGAAATAAAAAATAAGATAATTAAAGGGATTACTAGTAAAGAAGTCACTGATAATTTTTTTACCAGAGAATTATTTATCCAGGACTTGCTAGCATTTGAATCATTAATATTCGCATCTTGGGAAGAATTTCTGAACCTTAATTTAGTCAAATTATCAGCAGCCTGTTTTTTGGAATAACTTCTTTAAATTTTTTTGAAAAAAATTGTTTAAAATCTTTAAGAATAATTTTTTAAACTATTAATATTTGTTTTTAAATTATTCTACAATTTTCTTCTCAATTTTTCAAGTATTTTTCAAACCAGAAGAGCTTAATATATTGGTTGCTTCCTGGTCAGTTAGGTTGTAATGGTAATATTCGTTGTAGAATTCTTTGGTTATTTTTTTAAGATCCATGTCCTGGAATTTATCTGGATATAAGATTTTAGCGGTCCAGGGTATACCTATTATGGTATTGGCACCAGGAGGTCCTTCAAACCAGTTAAATGGTGATGTGGGGACCATATACACTTGTTTTTCTTTCACTGCTTTAACATCGGCCCATAATGAGTTAGAATAAATATTATCATAGAAATGTTGATTACTGGTGATTATAATGTCCGGGTTCCACTGTAGTATTAATTCCATGGAAACTCCTACACTACCTTTTGTTAAAGGAGCTTCCACCACATTTTTTCCCCCGCAAATTTCAATAAGCTGAGTATGGGTAGAACCAGGAGGATTGGTCATTAGTCCGGTGGAATCCCGTGCATAGTACACTTTTTTCCTTTCACTTTCTGGAATGGTGGATACAGTGGAATTTACTTCCTTGGTCATGTCATTGTAGAAGCTAATTAACTTGTCAGATTGTTCCTGTTTGCCGATTACTTTTCCTAAAAACTCCAGTGAAGGTGTGATGCTGGTTAAATTGTTGTCTCCTTCAATATCCAGGGTAGGTATGCTCCCAAACTTACTTTGAATTTGATCCACCTGGTCTACAGTTCCCCCATGCCCTATCAAGACTATGTCTGGATTCATGGAGATTATATTTTCGTAATTAGCATCTTTTTTACCTCCTCCAATAACCGGAAGGCTGGAATAAGTTGATTTCATGTAAATATTTTCTGCACGGGTTCTTTTTTCATTCCATCCAATCATCTTTTCTGGAGCCAGCATAAAAAGCTCTACAGTGGTGGATGCTGAAATAGAAGCGACTTTATTGGTTTCAGATGGAATATCTACATTACGGCCCAGCATATCTGTAACTTGCTGGATATCAATGCCAATGGATTGGTTGGTGTCAAAAAATAGCCATACTACTCCGCTGGCTATGAGAATAATGGATATTATTAGAATTACAGGGGATTTTTTATTCAATGTATTCACCTAGCTTTTTTCTGATTAAGATTTTACTTTATAAGAAATTAAGGATATTTTAGGATAGTTTTTTAAGATTAGGTTCTATTCGGGTGGAGATAATAATTTTATTTTATTATTTAACTGATAATCATAATTAACTAATTGCATTAATAAACATATTGTTAACTTTTTTTCGATGTAATAATATTTTATTAGCACTTAAAATTCTTTATTTTTATTTTAAATTATACGCTGATATTTTTTAATTTTTTTATCAAGAATTATCGATATGTATTTATATTCTTTTCAATAAATCAAAAATATCAAATTTTATAAAAATAAATGGAGAGGGGTATATGAGAAAGTCTTTAATTTCAACAATACTCATGTTTTTAATAATTAGTTTAATGGCGGGGTATGCTTTTGCAGATTCAGGAATAATAATTAATAATGGGGTAGATAAGCCCCTGGTAAATATTGGTGATAATGTGACCTTTATGGTAAATTTAACCAATAATGGTTCTCTAAATTATACAAATGTTCAGATACAAGCTTTATTGCCGCCGGGATTACAATATATCTCTTCCAGCGGTACTTATTCTAATGCAACAGGGATTTGGAATGTGGGAAATTTAAAATCTGGTGTTTCAAAACAGCTTTATATAACCGTAAATGTTTTGGAAGCATTGAAAGGACAAATGGTGGATTTCACATCGTCATTGTTTTATACTGATCAAAATGCCACAACCAATAATGGGCTGGTGAGTCTCACTATAAGTAACAATTCCACTTCAAATAATACCAACAACACCACCAACAATACTAACGCCACTAATACATCCAATATAATTTTAAAAAGCATGGTGGATAAATCAACAGTTAATCCGGGAGATCTGATTAATTTCACGGTTTCTATAAAAAATAATGGAACCAAAGACCTTTCAGCTTTACAAATTCAAGCACTACTGCCCCCAGGTTTAGAATATGTATCCCACGGGAATAATATAACCAATAATAATTATACTGACGGGATATGGTATCTAGGTAATTTAAGAGCAGGTAATCAAAAATATCTTAATATAACTGCCAGGGTATCTCTAAATCTGTCTGGTCAACAAACTAATTTAAATTTTAAATTAATGCCTAATGTACAAAATGCCACAGTCGCTGATTTCCTGGTTAATCTGTCAATTTCAAACAATACTGCGGGTATATTAAACAACAATACTACCAGTTCCTTAGTGGAACCTAAGGATAGTGCATGGAAAAGCGATTTGCTGGATAATGGCAGTTCTTACACTTCTCTGGTAATGGATTCCTTAGGAAACCCTCATCTGATCTACACCCAATTGCCAGTTTTAAAATATATTTATAAAACCGAAAATGGTTGGATTAATGAAACCATAGCAAATAATACTACTAGCCGGGGAACTGGGTTTTATCCAGATTTGGCCCTAGATTCATCTAATAATCCATATGTGGTATATAATGATGGTAATACGGCTCTTAAATACGCTTACAAGGATCATTCCGGTTGGCATTTCGAAAATATCTTTTCAGGAGATGTATCCTATACCAACATCATCATGTATAATAACAGTCCCTGCATAAGTTTCTTTGATAATGGGGCAGAAACAGTAAAATATGCTTACAAAAATGGCACAAGTTGGGTTGTAGAGTCTGTTGCCCGATCGGCGGGTCATTATAACTCTTTGATTCTGGATTCTACTGGAAATCCTAGAATCGCTTACCACGATGATTATTATGGGGATCTAAGATATGCTATGAGAATCGGCCCTAATAATTGGAAAAACGTAATTGTGGACAATTCTTCTCATGTGGGATCCTGGAACTCATTGACTTTGAATTCACAGGGAAATCCTCAGATAAGTTACATCTTACAGGATGGAGGACTTAAATACGCCCAATGGAATGGAATAAACTGGATATATGAAATACTTGATAATTCAACTGTTCAGGGGACTAATATGGTACTGGACTTGGCAGGAAATCCCCAAATAGCTTATTTAGACACAATTAATCAAGTATTGAAATTAGCTTATAAAGATCAAAATAGCGCAGCTTGGAATATACAAAACATAAATATCACTTCTGGTGCTTTTCCATGGATTTCTCTGGCCATGGACTCTCTGGGAGTTCCCCAAATAGCCTATTCTAATGGTAATGGGTACCTGAACTATGGTTATCTTAACCCAATTGCTGCAAAAATTAATTCTACTCCAGAATCCGGTTCTTATAAGTCTCCTGTGAGCTTAATATTAACTCCAGATAAAAATGGAACTATTTACTACACCACAGACGGTTCAGACCCTCGTAATAGTTCCAGCAGACTGGAATATGTGGGTCCAGTTAATGTTAGTACAGAAGGCAATACCATAGTAAAATTCGCGGCCATAGGAAACTATAGTTACTGGAAAAATGTCTGGTCTGATGTTTACACTAAAAACTACACCTTAGACACTCACGCACCATCTGTAGCATCAGACGTCCCCAGTGGTAATTACAACACCTATAAATATGTAAAAATTACATCAAGTGATTCTTCAACCATATATTATACTACTGATGGAAGCGACCCAGTTACCAGCCCAACTAAGATTAAATATACTTCACCTATTAAAATAAGTAAACAAGGAACAAACTATTTAAAATACTCCGCGGTTGATAGTGTAGGAAACTGGGCGGCAGTTAATACTAAAACTTACCAGTTAGCTTTTCCAATGGCTTCCTTAACAGTTTCTAACAAGGGCACGGGAAAGATATCCTTAATTTACTACTTAACAGTTCAACTACCGGACAATCAGAAACAGTACAAGAAATTCAGCACAAATCTGTATCCTAACAAAGCATATGTTTTAAACCTGGGTAAATATCCAGTGGGTACTAAATTCACTTTTGCAAAGTTCATCTACAATAAATCGCCCTACAGAAAGACAATAAACGTGTATAACAAGCTTACCATGACTGGAAAAACTGCTTTTACTCAGAGAATATACTTAACTAAAGTATATCCTTCTAAAAGGGTTTATTCATCAATTTTGATGGAAATATCCAGCACAGGAATAAAAGCCAAGGTTTTACAAGTCCCTGTACGTAAATAAAATATTATTTTTTTTTTATTTTTTAAAATATTCTAAAAAAAGATAAAAGACCTAAAATTACATTATTTGAAAATAGCTTTTCAATTAGCAAGATTTTTAATTTATTGGATGATGAAAATGATAAATATTAAACCTTTTTTGACCGTTATTCTGACATTTTTTATTGTGTGCTCAAGTTCGGGGATAGCTTTTGCTGATTCAAGCGGGGTTTTAACTGTTCAATTTAATAAACAATCCGTTAATGTTGGAGATCAGGTTCAAATAACTGTTAATGCGTATAATACTGGAACTGTGGGCTGGAACAATGTTATTGTTTCTCTTCCTGTTCCTGATGGGCTAAAATATTTATCTCACTATACCTCAGTTTCTAAAGCTGACTATTCATCTTCTTCAGGTTCATGGGTGGTTGGAAACATGAGACATGATTCTAATGGTAAAACTAAAACTATTTACATATCCTTTGAAGTTTTACCATCTGCTGAAGGAAAAACAGTGAGAGCAAATGGTCATTTTAATAGCATCACTTTAGAAACTACTCAAGCTCAGTTTGCCAGCCATGTGTCTTCAGCATCTCCAGACACATTAAAAGTTAAAATAAATAAAAATGAAACGGGTAATGGTACGGGTAATGGTACGGGTAGTGGTAATGGTGCTGGTAACGGCACAGGTAATGGCACTGCTTCATTTTACGAAGAAATATTTGGCAATATAGTCAAAAGCGATAATACTACAGGTATAGGCAATAATCTGGAATACAAGGCAAATATATTACAAAGCAGTGGTGGAGGTGAAGGCCAGGAAGGAAAAAATGCTTATGAAGTTACTAAAGAAAATACTGAACCTCAACAAACACCTTCAAATTTATTGCAAGCTTTAATAGCCGGTTTAATAATTTGTGGTCTAATTGTATTTGGTTATTTCAAAGGGATACGGGGTAACTAATCAATAAAAGGATAAAAATAAATGATTAATCTCCAGTTAATTCAAGAGGTCTATTAAATGATGGAAAATTTATTTAACAGTGAAATTTTAACCAGTGCTTTGCATTTAATTTCCCAAGCACTTCTCATACCAGTAATAATAGGCCTATTACTATTTTTTGCCTATGCCTTAGTCAGCTTGGGAACCCTATTTTATGAATATTATCATAGAATTCGTATCAACATTAAGCAAATTGAAAGTATGATTATTTCCGTGGGAAATACTGAAAATCCTCAGAAAATAGTTGAAACGGTAAAAAATGCCATTATTTCTCAAAATCAAAAGAATGCTTTGATTCAGTTAGCTGAAAGTTTCAGGATAAGTTCTAAATCTCGGGAAGCATTTGCCAGGAAATTGTTGGAATCAGAAGAAATAAAAGCGGCAAAGAAGCTAGAGAAAACAGACATAGTTACTCGATTAGGACCTACTCTGGGTTTAATGGGTACTTTAATACCAATGGGTCCTGGATTAGCTGCTTTAGGCGGGGGAGATATCCAGGGATTATCCCAAGCCATTATTGTAGCTTTTGACACTACGGTAGTTGGTTTGGCTGCTGGGGGCCTGGCCTATGTAATTTCTAAGATTAGAAGAAGATGGTATGAAGAAGATCTTTCTAACTTGGAAGTGATGGCTGAATCAGTTCTGGAAGTGATGAAAAATGCTTAGAAGAAGTAGTAGGAGGTTAATATCTATTGGAGGTGAAGAAGATCCCATGGCAGGTTCGGCCAATCTGGTGGATGCCATGCTGGTCTTATCAGTGGGGTTTTTAATTTTTTTAGTTATCTCCTGGAATATGCAGAGTGTAATTTTTAGTGACATGAATCCTCAAGAACGTCAAGACACAATAAAAGCCATGAAAGAAGTAGCTCAAGTTAAAATGGGTGAAAAAATTAATGAAACTCCCCAATCTGCTTCTGGATCAGGGAAAGGAATGGAAGAAATGGGGAAAGTATATAAAGATCCTAAAACCGGAAAATTGATTATGGTTCAGGGAGGATAATCATTTTATTTTTTTTTATGATGTTATTAAAGAAGATAATTTAATCTATCGAATCATAAAAAATAGTAATATGGGCTCTAATCGCAATATTTAAATCTTAAAAACCTTATTATTTTAAAAATAATCTTAAGAGGTAATTTAATGACTATTTACGTTTGCATGGATGATACTGACAATTTACATTCAAGAGGCACCGGACGATTGGCCCGGGCAGTGGCAGATGAACTGGCCAAAAATTATCCGCTTAGGGGAGTTACTCGGCACCAGCTTTACTTTCACCCGGATATTCCCTACACCTCTCACAACAGTTGTGGGGTAATCCACCTGGAATCAGATGACCAGAATGAATTAACGGATATTTTTGAAATTGCCCGAGAAGAAATGCTCAACGACTTTATTGAAGGCAGTGATCCTGGTCTGGCCGTAGCTCATCACAGTCAGATTTTGCCTCCATTGGTGGCATATGGTCGAGATGCAAAAGACACTGTCTTAAATCAAGGTAAATCAAGAACACTTGCTAGAAACCTGGGAATAAGATTAGAAGGCCTGGGTGGAACAGAAGATGGGGTTATAGGGGCCATGGCTGGATTGGGTCTAGCTTTTACTAATATTGATGGCAGATTTCTGCAAATTGGGAAAATCAGAGACCTTACTGGCGCCCAAACTGTGGAAAACCTTCTTGATGCTGGAATTGATATTGTTTTTAATATTGATGGTAGAATCGTGACCAATGGTGAAGTCATTAATGAAGAAAATAAGCCTGTAAAACCATGCCCTGTTAATGGGAAAGCAGTTTTATTTGTGGAAGAAGGAAGGGATGGCCTTCTTACGGCTGTTAAGCGCAATTGATTTTTAATAAAATTCATAAAACAATTTTGATTATTAATTAAGATTATTAATAAAATTCTAGACTTTTTAAACCAAAACTATTTTTTAATTAAACATTTTTGATAATATTTTTTTAAATTTTTATTAAAACAAACATAAATCATAAAAATAATTTTTCAAACTATATCTTAATCAATATAAGAATATAAGATTATTTTTACCATACTTTAAATAAAAACTTCTTTTAATTAAATAAATAAATTAAGGTTCAACTATTAAAATAAATTATGCTAACTTAAAGCATATGGGTGGACAATTATTCAAATCTAATTAATAGTCTCAGCATACACAGATAAAGTCATAAATTTATAAATATAGTAAATGTTGATTTCATATTATTTAAAAACATGAACGGCCGAGGCCTTAAACTGAATCCATACTGGTGAACCAATGGTAAGTTCCATGTCTAAAAAGGATTTTCTCGTCATGTAAACCATGAAAATTTCCCCTGAAACACTTATTTTAACATTAACCAATGCACCCTGTTTACTTATCTCTGTAACCTCGCCCTTAAATTCATTTAAGGCGCTGGTTTCTACTTTATTAAGGGAAAGCGTAATATCTTCTGGCCGAATACTCACATGAACCGAACCATTCAATGATTCAGACGAATAAATAGTTAATGAGCTAGTTTTTATGGCAGATAATCCTTCGGAAGCTGCTTCAGCATGGCCCTGGATGATATTCTTAACCCCTACAAAATCGGCCACAAAACGATTCTTTGGTTTACTAAAAACATCTTCCGGGGAGCCAATCTGGAAAATTTTATGATTTAAAATGGCAATTTCATCACATAATCTTTGGCCCTGGATTAAATCGTGGGTAGCCATTATAACTGTGTTTTCATTCTTTTTAAGCTCCAGGATTATTGATTCAATTTTTTCAGTGGACAGGGGATCCAGATTAGCAGTTGGTTCATCCAGAACTAAGAGTTCTGGTTCATTAATAAGCACTCGAGCCAGCGCCATTCGTTGGGTTTCCCCGCCAGATAGGCTGGAAGCATCCCGGTCTTCGTAACCTCCCAGCCCCAGGGATTCCAGTTTTTCACTTATTTTTCCTTTTAGTTCATTTTTGTCACGGCCTCGTATATCCGGGCCATAAGCCACGTTTTCCATAACGGTTCCTCTAAAAACCACTGGTTTTTGAAATACCATGCCTATTTTTCTTCTAATTTGAATTTTTTCTTTTTTTGAAGAATTTAATACATCAATATCATTAAAAACAATCTTTCCAGAATCAGGAGTTTCCAGCAAATCAATTATTCTAAGTAATGTGGTTTTTCCACATCCTGTAGGGCCAATAAGCCCTAAATTGGTACCTTTTTTAATTTTAAGGTTAACATTAAGTAGAATCTCTTCTTGATCGTATTTTTTTGAAATTCCTTCTAATTCTAAAATATTCATGTTTTCTCCTGATTATTTTAAATTATTTTTCCTGATTTCAGTGGGGTTTAATTCTTTTTTAGATTCATTATTTTGGATTTTTTACAGTTAAGGTTCCTGTATCTGGTTAAGTATGAGATTGATTATAAGTGCTATGCCCAGCAGGATAATCCCTAAAGCTATGGAAAGCTCTAAATTACCTTTAGATGTTTCCAGAGATATGGTAGTGGTTATTACTCTGGTGGCCCCTCTGATATTTCCTCCAATCATAATGGCCACACCCACTTCGGATATGGCTCTTCCAAATCCCAGAATCACAGCGGCCATTATGGCGTACTTAGCCTCGCGCATTATGGTGTAAATGGTCTGAAATTCACTGGCTCCCAGGGAAATAGATAAATCTGTGAGGTCTTTCCCCACGGTTTTAAGGGCAGTAATAGTAAATCCAATTAATATGGGTAATATTAAAAGGGTCTGACCTATTATCATTCCAGTGGGGGTGAACAATAGATTGAGATCACCGAATACTCCTTGTTGGGAGAGTAGCAAAAATACAAATAAACCCACCAGGACTGTGGGGAGACTGTATAAAGTTTGAATTAGATTTATCAGACTTCTTTTGCCCTTAAATTTTTTAAAATTAATTAATCCTCCCAGGGGAATGGCAATTAGGGCTGCTATGAATGTGGCTGAAAGAGATATGAAAAGAGTACGGGTGGTTATTTCAACTAATTCTGGATTTAAGGTTAAAATTAGATTTATAGCCTGTAACATTCCATTTAAAAACTCGTTCATTAAACCACCAAAAAATGAATATATGGGTGTTTAACCCATTAATTTATATATTTATCCCAAAAAATTTCAAAAAAAATAAGAGAATTAGAAAAATCAAACTACCTAAGTAGGTTCACCTTTTCCATACAAGGGAATAAAAAGTGCTTGTCCGTATTTTTCTTTACCATAGTTTCCAATTAACTGCTGGCCCTCGGTTGATAAGAGGAAATCAACAAATTCCATGGAAGCATTATAATTTACGCCTTTTATCTTTTCTGGGTTCACTGGTATGGCAGAATAAACATTTAAAAGATCTTTACCACTGGTCAGGTAAGGAACTAAAGTTATATTTCCTTTAAATGCCAGGTAAGTACCAGAATCAGATAGAGTGTAAGCCGATTTTTCATTGGCAATGACTAAGGTATCACCCATTCCTTTTCCAGTTTCAATGTACCAAGAAGATCCATTTATACTGGAGTTGTAATTGGCTTTAGTATTATTCCAGATTTTCAATTCACGAGAGTTGGTCCCGGAATTATCTCCTCTGGATACAAATTTTACGGAAGAATTTGCTTCTCCAGCTTCCATAATCTTTTTAAATGCTTCTGTGGCATTTTTCATGCCTTTTATTTTCGCAGGATCGTTGGTTGGTCCCACAATATAGAAGTAGTTGTAGGCAAATGGATATCTCTTGGTTCCGTATCCATCGTCTATGAATTGCTGTTCTTTCTTCTTATCGTGAACTATAACCATATCGGCGTCACCTTTTTCCCCGTATTTAAGTGCGATTCCAGTTCCTGCTGAGACAAATTGCACATCGATGTTGGGATGTTCCTTCTCAAAAGCGGTTTCTAAGTTATCAACCAGTCCAGTATCTTCTAAACTGGTTGTGGTTGATATTCGAAGGATTTGCTTTTCCTGGAAACCCCCATTCATGGCATAAGCCCCAACACCTATCAATGCAATAATCATTATTAATATTGCTGCTAGAATCTTATTATTCATTTTTAACCTCCAAAATATTAATTAGAATATTAAAAAATTTCTTAACAAAAATAATTTACCGAATTGAATATATAATCCTATCGATTTTCTTTTTCTTTTTATTAAATATTTTTAAAGGATTATTAAAAAGTTACAAATTCCAAAAATTTAACAATATTTATTTTAGATATGTGCATATTAGGTTAATTCATATATCTATTAAAAAACAAATATTAATTCTAAGAGGTGTGAATAATGAAAATAAGTGCTAGAAATTCATTAAAAGGAAAAGTGGAAGAAGTCAAGGAAGGGGTTGTAACCGCCACAATAAAGATGAAAATTGAAACTCCAGGCGAAATTACAGCCACCATTACCAAAGAAGCCGTAGAAGATCTGGGCTTAAAAGTTGGTGATGAAGTAATGGCTATTATTAAATCCAGTGAAGTAATGATTGCCAAAAAGTAATTTAAAACAAAAACCATGTTTTTAAACTTTTTTTAAACTTTTTCTATATTTATTTTTTCTTTTTTGACTATTAATGATACTTTTTCTTAAAAAATGACCTAAATCATTTATTTTCTGGCCGGATAATTTTTCATATTCTTTTAAAAACTTTAGTGCTATAAATATTTTATCAGGATTATCCACTTTGTTATCTAGAATGAAAACACAGATTTCGCTTAAATCTTGTCGAGGATCTCCAAATAATTTTTCTTCAAAATCAAGGCCATAGATCTGGTTTTCATAGTAAATAAAATTCCTCAAATTACAGTCTCCTTTTAAATAGGATTTTTTATTCTTCTTCTGCTTGGAATTCAATTTTATGGAATGCAATTTGAACATCCAGCAGGCTAATTTTTTAATCCACTCTCCTTTATTTAGTCTGTAAGCTAAATCACTCACCAAAACCCCGGGTATGTATTCTATTATATTGTAATGATCTTTGTTTTTTTTAACATGAGGAACATTAAGACCTTCTCTATTTAATTTAATAAGATTTTTATACTCTATGTTACTTTTTAACATGGAATTGGGCTCTGAATAAAACTTCATTATAAATGGGGTAGTTTTATTATCCGAGGATTTAATTAGAAAGACATTATTACGTCTACTGAATAAATGTTGATATGATAATCGGGAAGGTGAAAATAAATTATTATTTTTCATAATTATCTTTAATCTTAAATAGAATTTATTATAAATCAAAAAAAATAATAATGGGAGAGGTTTAAACCTACTTCCCTAACTTTTCAGATTTTTTCAGAATGGAAATGATGTTTTCTCTACTAAAGTATAGTCCCAGAGCAAAAACACTTAATAAAAGTAGAGTCACCATTGTTACCATGGGCATACCACTTACAGAAGTTGCTGAGGCTGTAGATTTCTCTAAGGGTAATCCTGAAGCAACTTCTTTAGTAGTTTCACTAAACTGATCAGTTGCTAAAACTGTATTCAAAGCACTTATAATTTCTTCAGATATTGTACCTTGATCTACAGGACTAATTGGGTTTGCTGGTCCTGAAGGATCTGTTGTAGGATTAGTTGTCGGGTCGGTGGGATTTGTATTATTATCTGTAGGTGGAGTAACTGGAACAACGTAATTTAATACGAACTGAACCGGGTCTCCTCCGGCAGCTAACATGGTACTTAACTCTTTTTGAGTAATTGGTATTTCCCTAGTAACCTTAAAGGCACCCAAAACCTCTTCATAACGATCTTGTCCTGGAAATGCCTTTTCTAAATACCATAATGCCCAGTACATGGTTTTATAGTAATAGTTGTTACTACCCACATCCTGGTTTTGCATGGCATTTATAAGGTCACGGTTCATATCCAGCACTATTGCTTTACCAGTATGGGTACTTTCGCTCCACAGAATAAATATTCCTGCTAAATTAGCATCTGATGTATATCCTGATAAACCCAAGCTATAATAAGTACCTAAAGCTGTAGAAACACCTAAAGAATCTATTATAACCTGTTCTTTACAATGAGCCGGTATGCTGATAGTTATATATTGCTGCCCAGGTGCTAAAGGATATTTATTTAAAACATAATTGGCTATTAAATATCCCTGTGATAGCCCCGAACCCGGACATCCACCACCTATACCTGAAATTTGATAATCATAGGGTACTCCGACGGCCCACTGGTTTGCTAGACTCACTATGTAATAATCTTGCTGGAAGTAAGGCTTATCTGCAGCACCACCTGAAAATGCAGCCGAAACTGATTTTGCATAGGCATTATTTTTCAGGGCCTCTGCTGATATATTGTATACTTGACTTGCTATGAGAGCACCATTCACATAATTCACAATTACAGCATTCAACTGCGCACCATCTTTTTTGACAAAAGTGAACCATAATGGCTGCCACATGGCTCTTTTAAGATTCATCAAATTAGATAGTGTGGTGCCAGTAACACTAATTGCTCCGTCAAGTGCGCCCTGAGTTGAAAATCCATTTAAAAGCACATAACCTGCTGAACTAAGCACGGCTAAATCAGAATCTCCTTTTTGGAATCCAAGTACATTTTTTGCCAGTAATGCGGCCTGCTCTCCAATATTATACATATTATTATAATCATTGGTTGTTAGGACATTACTGATCAAGTAGTCCTTTCTTTCGTCAGTTAAACCATTAATATAATTCTTGTCTATACCTTTAGACCATAAATAGTCGAAATTTTCTTTATTTATAGTTTTTAGGCTGTCTATATTAATCAAAACGGCAGGATTATTATTTAACTTGTTCAATAACCAGTTATTAAACTTTATTTCACTTATAGTACCACTTACTACAGATAGGCCAGTTTCAGTGCTGAACTGACTCTTCAAATTTTGAGAACTCATTAAAATGAGAACTCCAGTTTGAGAAACTCGATTCCACCACATATATGCGGCCTGGTTAGGATCTCCATTATCCATAGCCATATAATTGAAATAACTTACTTTATCGCTGTCTCTAACCCATTTTAAAGGTGTTAATTCCAGTAAATATTGAGGAACATTGTCATCGCCTCCCCCAGGAGTGGTTATGATGTGGTAAGACTCACTGTCACTTAATAAAGGATAATTCTGATTTATACTTTTGGACATTACATATCCACTTAAAAGTCCTTGCGATACTCCTCCACTGGAACCTGCTATTCTTAAAAGATCAACAGGTGCTCCAGAGGCCCAAGCATTAACTATACTGGCTATTTCAAAAGAATTAATTCCTAATTCAGTTTTTGCTTTATTCCAGTCTGATGCGCTGATATAACTGGAAATATCAACAGTTCTACTTGATGTTATACTTAATTCAGAACCGGTTGTGGTAGCCAGGTATTTTTTGGCCATTAATTTGTTTCCTTTTTTTGTTACAAATGTAAATGATAGAGTTCCTGATGGGTCAGAAATTCCAATCAAATTTCCTTTCCCAACGCTGATCTTCTGTTTATCTGGTTTATTGCTGGTTGCATCAACCACGCCCTGCAAACTGTCTTCGGTACTCATATTTTTGTAATGTGCTGATCCACCGTTGGATATGCATAAAACATCATCAGAATTAGAAAAATTTAATCCTGGATCTGAAATAGCGTTTTTTGTCACTAATTCTCCAATATTATAATTTTCTGTTGCTGAAGCAGATCCACAAATGAATAAGGCAAATAGGAATACTGATACAATTAACAAGAATTTATTTTTTTTATTATTCACATTTTCACCTCCTTTAATGTGATAATGAATATATTATCGATATGTAAATATATACATATCGATTTTCTAGATAAAATGAGTGAGAAAATTTAGAAAATTACAATTTCAGTATAAAAAATAAAAAAAATAAAATAGAAAAATGAGGAGTTTTCTATTTTTTAAATTATCAAAAATGAACTTCATTTGGATTGTTTTAGGCTATTCAATCGTTTATCCCACGAAGTGGAACGTACATTTGCTAGTCGCATGTCAATACGTTCTATAACTATTCCTTTTTGAGGACAAGCTCGTTCACAAGCCCCACATAGAACACAAAACTGAGGGTTAATAAATGAATGGTTATCCACCATACTAATAGCATTGCATGGGCAAACATCCTCACAAGCGTGGCATGAATCTCCTTTGCACTCAAAATTCTCTTCAAAGGTTATATTTCCTTCAAATGGCTTGGTAACATGGGCTGCATCAACTGGACAAATTTCCTGGCACCAGCCACAATTTATGCACTGGTCTTCATCAAGAATTATATCTCCATCTACTGCGACGGGCTTAATATTGTCTCTATTCATACAAGTTGTACAAACAATTTTAATGGCGTCTTCAGGACAAATACGTTTACATATTCCGCAGTAAATACACTTTGATTCGTCTATTTTAGTGCTGCTGCCAACGTAGGGTTTATCGGAACTGATTTCATTTTTTTCAATGGTAATGGCATCTGCAGGACACATTTCTTCGCACATACCACAGTAAACACACTTATCCAGATCTACCTCTGTTTCTCCAAATACTAAATCCGATCGAGCTGGTAATTTTCTTTGTAGGTGTATAGCGTCTCTGGGACAAGCTATGGCACATTTACCGCAGTAGATACATTCTTTCTCATCTATGGATGCATTATGGTTCCATTGTGGATATTGTTTCATATGCCGTGTATTTTCATCATTTATACAAAATTCTAAAGCATCAAATGGGCAAGAAGAAGCACATAATCCACATAGGCAGCATTTTTCTTGGTTAATACTTATAAAATCAATTTTTAAAAGTCCTCTTGCTATGGGAAGAATAGGACCCAGCCGCAGGGCACTAGTGGGACAAATATCGGTACAAATGCCACAGCCTAGACATTTTTGGTTTTTATGTTCTAGAGAACGATTTTGCTTTCCTTCTCTTTTTACAACTACCATTTTATCATTCCTTCACTATGGCCTGGCTGGGACAGTTTTGTATGCAAATATCACAATCGTCACACTTTTCTGAAATAAATACAATTTGGTTGTCTTTTTCTTCTAATGCTCCTTTTTCACAGAGTTTGATACATAATCCTTCTCCAGGGCATTCTGATATTCCTTCGCATTTTTCTTGGTCAATAATCACTGGCATTAGATGGGCCTCCACATAATTGATATATAATAATTCACGAAGTGAATATATAAACATATCGATTTCTATAAAAAAATAAAATGTTTAGTAATTAGGGGTATTTTTGTTTAATAGTTGGCTCATAATAGTTACCAAGGCAAAACTCACCATAAGTAAAATTAAAATGGTTATAATTGCATCCATATTCTCACCTGTAATTAATTTTTATATAATTTTTCTATTTTACCTTAAAAATTAATAATAAATTTTATCAATCATCTGTAGCTTCTAAAACACATATGCCATCTTCACATTCGTGTTCAACTTCTATGAGCTGTTCTTTGAGTTTTTCCACATCAATGGTAGTTAATCCTTTTATCATTTCACTATCAATCTTAATTTGAATGACACCGTCATTATTGGTTATTACTTTCCCTGGAATGTAAACTCTTCCAATAGATAAACGAACGGTATCTCCATTTTTTACTTCGTTATTTATGTACTGGCAAATTTCGTCACAACTAGCACTAAGATTTTCAGTTTTTTTCAATATCATCACCCGATTATGTAATTAATCTATGTTTCATTTTCCAATATTTAAAACCTATTATATGAAATTTAATTAAAAATGCTTGTTTTTTAAATAAAAAATATTAATTAAAAATAAATCTGTGAATATAATTTTAGAGATTTTTTAAATAATCTTTTCTAATTCCTTAAGTTCAACCAAGGTTTCCACAGCTTTAGGTTCTACAGAAATGCCCTGCTCTTTAACCGCTGCTAAAGGATTTAAACCACCTGGAGCAACTATTCCTACTCTATAACGCTCTACTTTAGCATTATAAACTAATTCACTGGGTTCTCCAATTTTAAGCACGGATAATCCAGCATCTTGTATATGTGACAATATTTCTAGCGCATGGGGCCGGGTCAAGTAAGGAATTTCTTTTAAACCAGCCAATAATCGACCGTATCCAGTAAGAGCTTCATTAACAGAGGTCATATCTTTGGAGATATATATCTCGTGGGGATCCAGAGAAGAACCACTATATGCTGTTAGTTCTACGAATCGGGGCCCTTTTTCCTCCATTTCTAGAATTCCACCGTATTTTGGAGTGGACATTATTCCGTTTTTGATTAAAATCCCGTCCAAGGTCAAGCTGCACACGGTAGCAATCCCTTTTTTATTTTTATCCTCTGGATGGTCCACTATTTTATAAAAAGGACTGGTACAATACTCCGGATGATCTTTGAAGATTTCGCCCATAATTTCCAGAGATTCTTCTAGATGTTCTTTGGGTACATAGGATATATTGGCAATCATATGTCCTTTTTGAGTCTGAGGATCAAAATCAACTTGTTGTATTAAATTCCAGGCCTTAGAAAGCAAAAATTTAACTTTTTGGCCGTTTTCATTATTTGAAGATTTCAAGGCACTTTTAAATGATCCAATTTTATTAAGTTCACTGTAATCCATTAAATTTTCAGCTAATTTTATATTAACATCAAATCCAGCTTCTTTAGCTGCACATAATGGAGCAATTCCTCCAGTCACGGCAATTCCTACCATATTATCTTCTACAGGAACTCCTAGAACAGATTCCCCATCTTCTCCTATTTTGAGCATACCTGAAATTCCAATTTTTTCTAAATTCTGGAACATCTGCTCTGCTATTTCTTTAGAAGAGCTTGGTATAATTCTAAAATTGGCAGGTATCATTCCATGACCTTCTCTAACCACATTTAAAACAGAAGTCATCTCTTTAGCAGTAAAAGCTTCTAGGGGGGTCATGGAGGTTTTTTGATAAGCAATTAACTCAGTAAAATGAGTAGGTATGTAATCTTCCACATTTACAATCCCTCCATACTGGGGAATCACTGGTATTCCTTCATTAAGGAGCATACCATCAATAGTGGTTCCACAAACTGTTTTCAGTAGAACCTCTTTTTGGGAACTTTGTTCATTAATCGTTTCATCGATTTGAACCAGAGGACTTACACCTATGCCTCCTTCGAAAACCTCTTTTATGATATTCAGGGCTTTCTTATCATTAAAACTGGAAGTATTTACCACTACTTTGCCCTGAGCTTTAACTGCATCAAGGGTAGTTTGATAAATCATACTTTCAAATTTTGAGAAAATAAAATCTACTTGATCGTAAATTAGACCTTTTTTCAATTCATTAAGGCCGTTATTGGTTATTTCTCTTCCGGCGTATCCTATACGTTCGGTAAATCCTTTTTCATCTAGGATGCGCATGTGATAGCGTACAGCACGCTCTCCTAGGTTATAACCTTTTCTTTTTAATTCTTCAGCGATGGTCTTTGCTCCAAGAACTTCCTCGCGGTCAGCGAGAATCCTTAGAATTTCCATCATCTTTTGATCAGTTTCATTGGGCATGTAATTACCACCCTAATAATGTTAGAGGGGGTCTTATATAAGTCTTATTTAAAATTAACCGTAAATAAAAAAATATTAAAATAAAAAATTAAATTAGAGATTATATAGTTAAATATTTCTCTAATTCGTAGGGGAATACTTGTATTCTATAGTCATCCCATTCTTTGCGTTTAATGGACATGAACTGTTCGAAAACATGGTCGCCAAGTGAAGATTTAATTACTTCGTCGGCTTCCAGAGCGTGGTAAGCTTCCCATAGGCTGGATGGTAAAACATCTATTCCCATATCGGTTAACTCAGCGCTGGTTTTTCCAAATACATCCACTTCTGTTGCTTCTCCTGGGTCAACCTTGTTTTTAATACCGTCCATACCCGCTTCTAAAACAGCTGCAAATGCTAAGTAAGGGTTACAAGATGGATCGGGCATTCTTAACTCGACACGAGTACGTTTTCCACGGGATGCAGGGATTCTGACTAGGGTGGATCTGTTTTTGAGACCGTAAGCAATATATACTGGAGCTTCGTATCCTGGAACTAACCTTTTGTAAGAGTTTATGGTTGGAGCACATATGGCTGCTAGAGCTTTGGAGTGCTTTAATAGACCACCAGTGAAGTTTATAGCTTCTTCAGAAAGCTGATTTTCTGTATTTGGGTCGTAAAATGCGTTTTCACCGTTTTTGAATAAGGACTGGTTGATGTGCATGCCGCTTCCATTTTCTCCGAAGAATGGTTTTGGCATGAAGGTCACATAGTGGCCCATATTATCTGCTATAGCTTTAATGGCCTGTTTAAAGGTGATTACTGCATCAGCAGTTTTTAAAGCTTTGTCGAATTTGAAATCAATTTCGTGTTGACCAGGAGCTACTTCGTGGTGAGAAACTTCTATATCAAATTCCAATGCTTCCAAATCCATTACCAATCGTCTTCGTATGTCGGTTCCTTTATCAACAGGTTCTACATCGAAATAAGCACCATCATCATGAGGAATTATGTTTCCTTCTTCGTCCTGATCCAAGATGAAAAATTCTGGTTCTGGGCCTACGTTATATTCGTATCCGGATTTTTCTACTTTTTCTAGAGCTTTTCTCAATACGTATCGAGGGTCTCCTTCAAAAGGTGTTTTGGCGTCTGGCCAGTATACGTCACAGATAAATCTGCAAACACCCTTCTCTTCTGGTCTCCATGGGAGAGTGGAGAATGTTTCTGGGTCTGGTTTTAGAATAAGGTCACTTTCATTTATATTTACGAATCCTGAAACGGATGAACCGTCAAACAGAAGACCGTCATTTATAATATCTTCGATCTGGTCTGGCCTGTTGATGGGAACGGCCATATTTTTAGGAATTCCGTGTATGTCTACAAACTGGAGTCGCACGAACTTAACGCCGCATTCGTCCATTTTACTAATTATTTGTCCTACTTTATCTGACATGGATTAATACCTCCGTGAATTTAAAATAATTATATAATAAGGTATATTTACACCGGAAAGAGATTTCCTTTTAATTATATATAAATGTTTTGACTATGATTTTTTGACCATTGAATAATAAGATTTATGGACAGCTTAATCAGTACATTTTATTGAATTAATGCTAATATTAATTGGATTTTTATTGGTTTTAGATTTTCTAAATTCCTCATTATTGACATTAATTAAACAATTAATTAGAAAGTAAAAATTAATTATTTTTTTTCTTTTTTTAAAAATAAAGTTTAGCTAATATTTGTTTTTAATTAATTAGTCTTTAAAAAAAATAACATGTTATTTTAGATTATTATAATTCAATCATCGAAAATGGTTCTCCACGCATTAAATCAAAATTCAAAACCTTCGGGGCCAGAATGACTTTTCCTTTTCCTGTAATGATCTTAAATGCCTCAGAGGCCTGCAAGCAACCAACTATGTTGGGTACTGGCCCTAAAACAGGAGGAATGTCTTGACTTAATTTAAGGACTTCTGCAATGACTTCTGGACTCAATTCTTTATTTTGTGATGGTAATTTAAATAATTCTTCGTAAGATGGTGTTTCGTTATTAAAAACACATAATTGTCCCATGGTGCCGTGAATAGCCCCGTGAATGAATGGAATCTCAAGTTCTCTAGCTTGACGGTTTAGAATAATCCGGGAAACTAGATTGTCCAGGGCATCAATTACTAAGTCACTATCTTCAATGATTTTTTCCACATTAGATTCATTTAATTCGCCTTCAAAGACTTCAACTTCAATAAATGGATTTATGGACTGAATGGTTTCTTGAGTAACATGGGTTTTAGATTTTCCTACACTGTAAAAGCTGCTCATAAGCTGGCGGTTGATATTAGATACATCAAATGAGTCTTTGTCCACAATTTTTATATGGCCTACACCCATACGGGCCAGTATTTCAATGGCGGCTCCCCCAATTCCTCCACAACCGATTACAGTTATTTTAGAATCTTTAAACCTCTCTTGCTGATTTTTACTCACAATACTCATTTGCCGACTTACTATTTCCCAGTAGGCCATTCCTTCGTATCTTTTTGGCATAGAAACACTCTTTGAGGATTATAATTATATTTGATTTATTTTACTTAAAATTAATTTAATAATTTTTATTTATTGATATTATTAATTAAAATTATGGAATAAATAAAACTGTTACTATTTATTAAATTTTAAAATTCGTTTAGGGGGATTAAATAAAAAAAGATTAAAACCAGTTAAAAATTAAATAAACTGATTTTAAGGACTATTTCAGGTTTATTTATTTTATGGGAGTAATTTCTTCAAAAGGTTGAACAACTACAAAACCTTCGCCTTCGAATTTCATCTGGAATTCTTCTCCACTTCCACGTCCAGTTAATGATTTGAAACTTATATCTGTTTTTATCTCTGGTTTTAATGTTCCGGACCAGGCCACAGTGGCATTAGGGTCAGTGTAAACTGGCCTATCTGGTGTCACAATTAAGGTTAATGGGGTGTAATGGGTAGTAATGGCCACCATTCCAGTGCCCTGTAATTTCATGTTAAATAAATTACCAGCTAAAGAACTACCGGAGCCTTTCATCATGCTGATGTCCCAGTCAATGCTTTCTTCAAAGGCCATAACGTCGTTTCCATTGACGTATATTTTTTCATTATTTAATTTTAAAATGGCTATTCTTTTACCGTCATCAGCTAGATAAAGGTTACCATATCCGTTGGCTTCCATCATGTGGGCTCCTTCTCCGGTGACGGCTTTTTTAAGGAATTTACTAACTCCTCCTTCTAGGCTACTTTCTTTTTTGAACCTTATATCTCCAGCATAGGCAATCATGGATCCTAATTTGACCCAGACTTTACCATTTAAATTTACATAGAGGGTATAATCGTTTTCAAGTTCAAACAATTCTTTTCCAGCATCTTCTTTTTCTGCGGTATTATAAACAAATTCATTTATGGAATACTTAGTCATGGTTTCTCTCCGGCATTTAATTTATTTAATGTTAAATAATGATTTAATACATTAAATATATTCCTAATTATGAATTAGAAAAAACCAGATTCACTGAACCTAAAAAACAATGTCCATTGACTCAAACAAGTATTATCAAAAAACATACTCTCTAAAAAATTTAATAGATACTTTAGAATTATTTAAATTTATTAATAAAACGAATGAAAATAAAATAAAAATAATAAAATTTTAGCTGGTTTTTAAAGGTTCTTTAGAATCGATTGATCTTAGAACCTTTCTTTCTCGTTGGGATAAATAAATGAGAGTGCCGGGAGCGGGATTCGAACCCGCGGCCTCACGGTATCCCAGGAAAAAGTCAGAGCACTGCTTAATACCCTATGAGCCGTGCGCTCTAACCAGCTGAGCCACCCCGGCGTGTGACTTATAAAACATCAGTTTTTCTATAATTTAAAGTTTTCGTTTATGGTATTGATTATATTTACAACAATTTTATTCTAACAATCAAACTTATCTTTTTAAAACATAAACATTAATCATAGATATTAGTTTGATTTATTTTAGTTGTTATTTTTAGGGGACTATAATTTTTATCAGATCTCCTTTAAAATTTTTTATTAATAGTAATATATTAAATGAGTGGTTAAAATGGACGAACACATTATTGAAGCTATGGGGAAGACCAAAATCATTGTTAAAGATGGAAAAGTTGTGGATGTGGGAGATCCTCAAATTGATTACTGCCCTTTATTTCACAAGTATAGGGGAATAGAGAAACTCGACTCAGAATCCATAAAAGAGAATATTGAGTTTAGAATCAATGATTTTGGAATGTGCAGCCCTGAGCGAAACCTTAAAATGAAAGATTTTTTATCTTTTGGTATTTCAGAGACCATATCTACTCTTTTGGAGGAGAAAATAGTTGATTGTGCTGTAATAGTATGTGATGGTGCAGGAACGGTATTGATAACTGATCCGGAAGAAGTTCAGGGCATAGGGGGCCGTATATCTGGATTTATGACTACCAGTCCAATTCCTAAGGTTATAGAAACTCTGGGTGAAAGTAAAGTGTTGGATCCCGCAAAAGCATCTATTAATCAAATCGAAGGCACAAAAAAAGCAATTGATAAAGGTTTTAAAAACATTGCAGTTACTATTGCTTCTTCTGAGGATGCTGAAAAGCTTAGAGAATTGGAAAAATCTGTAAATGGGGTAAATATTTACATTTTCGCGGTCCATGTGACTGGAATATCTGAAAAAGAGGCCCATAAACTTTTTGATTACTCCGATGTAATTACTGCTTGTGCTTCTAAACCTATTAGAGAAATTGGAGAAAAAAAGTCACTCTTAAAGGTGGGTGAATCTATTCCTATTTTTGCTGCCACTGAAAATGGAAAAAAATTCCTTTTAAGAAGAGTAGAAAAAATTGGTGGATTGAAGGCCAAAAAGAATGCCCGAAGCCCGGAACCATTGATATAATTTAATTTGGGCATTTATTGGTGATAATATTAAAATTCATATAAAATTAAATTTAATATAAAAATTTATAATTAAATATTAAATTATCTTTTAAATAAACTCTGATTGAGTCATAGGTTTTAAATCACAGTTTAACCAGAAATCAATCAAGATAATCTGCTACAGCTCTTATAATGCAGCTTTGTGTTATTAAACCAATTAACTTATCGCCTTTAACTACTGGAATGCGTTGATACCCTGTATCGGCCATAATTTTACTGATGTCTTTAAGGTGAGTGTCTTTATTAACCACAACTAGATCTTTACTCATTAAATCTTCTACTTTAAGTTTTAATGCTTCTCCTCCGGCTAAAAGGATATCTCTATGGGTTATGAGACCAATTAACTTTTCGTCCTTAACTATTGGGACGCCACCTATGTTGGCACGCACCATTTTAAGATTAGCAGCAGCAACCAGGTCTTCTGGGGCTGAAACCACAACTTCAGTTATCATGACGTCATGGGCATGCAAATTTCTTATCATAGATTTATTTGTGTTTATGATGATATATTAAAATTGAGGTGTAAATTTTCTTATTTCGGCATTGGTTATAAGAATATAAAAATCAAGTAAATTTTCTTGCTGTGGGATTTGTATGTAATTGATCTTTTAAGAATTGGGGATTAAATTTAAGAATTTATATTTACAACTATAACTTAAGTTAATTAATAGATGCGTAAATATTTTGATTTTTGCTATCAATAGGCAAATTGAATTTAAATTAAATTTTAAACAACAAATTTTCTATTTAAAAATTAATGATTCATACTCAAAATTGAGGGATAAAAATTGACACAGATGGAACAAGCAAAAAAAGGCCATATAACTCCAGAAATGCAAGAAGTGGCTAGAATCGAAGATATAGATATTCAAAAGCTTATCCGAGGTTTATCAGATGGCCGTATCGTAATACCTCGTAATGTAAACCGTGAATCGACTCCATGTGCTGTGGGTGAAGGTTTAAGCACTAAAATTAATGCTAATGTAGGTTCTTCTTCAGAAATGGAAGATATTGATCTGGAATTGGAAAAAGCACTGGTGGCCGTACAGTACGGAGCTCACGCGGTAATGGATTTAAGCACTGGCCCAGGAATTAAAGAGATCAGGAATGCCATATTAAAATCTATTGATGTTCCTATTGGAACGGTGCCTATTTATGAGGCAGGCGTAGCAGCAAGATCCCGTGGGGAAACCGTAATTGACATGACGGAAGAGGATATGTTCCGTGCGGTGGAAAACCAGGCCAAAGATGGTGTGGACTTCATGACCTTACACTGTGGAATTACTAAAGACACGGTTGATAAATTGATCCGTGCTGAGAGAGTAATGGGTGTTGTTAGTAGGGGTGGGGCCTTTTTAGCTTCCTGGATTAAACATAATGGGCAGGAAAATCCTTTATATGAAAATTATGAATATTTATTGGAAATCGCATATGAGCACGATGTTACTTTGAGTTTGGGCGATGGATTACGTCCAGGATGTCTTTCTGATGCTACAGATATTCCTCAAATACAGGAACTAATTACTCTGGGAGATTTAGTTCAAAAAGCAAGAGATGCTGATGTACAGTGTATGGTGGAAGGCCCAGGACATGTTCCACTGGACCAAATTGCGGCCAATATGAAAATTCAAAAAACAATATGCAAAGGAGCTCCTTTCTATGTTTTAGGCCCTATTGTCACGGATATGGCCCCAGGTTATGATCATATTACTTCTGCTATTGGTGGGGCCATTGCTGCTTCATCAGGGGCTGACTTTTTATGCTATGTGACTCCTGCCGAGCATCTGACCATTCCGAGTATTGAAGATGTTAAAGAAGGAGTAATTGCTTCTAAAATCGCAGCACAAGCCGCTGATGTTTCTTTAGGTCTTAAATCTGCTTGGGAAAATGAGAAAAAAATGTCTCATGCCCGGCGAAACTTTGACTGGGAAAAACAGTTTGAGCTGGCATTTGACCCTGAGAAACCTAAAAAGTTTAGAAAAGAATGTCCAGTTGAAGAAGATGATATGTGTGCCATGTGTGGGGAATATTGTGCTCTTAGACTGGCTAGGGATGACTTTTAGATTTTAAATTATATTTTTACTCTTTTTTATTTATATTGCTGCTTTTTATTATTTTTATTCTATTTTCTTAGATATTCTGATTTTTTATAATTCTTTTTCAGTAATTACAATAATTATTAAATTTTTTTTTATAAATCCATAAAATAATATAAAAAGATGAGCATAATTATTAAATGAATTGTATTTAGAATTATTTATTTACTCAGGAGGTATTTAATGAAGTTAGAACATGTTGATGGTGAGAAAAAAGGAGAAATCCTCCTATTTGCCTTAAGCACCTGTGGATGGTGCAAAAAAACAAGACTTCTATTAGAAGAGCTAGGGGTAGATTATGATTATGTTTACGTGGACTTAACTGAGGGTGATGAGAGAAATAAAGTCATAGAAAATCTTAAAAAATGGAATACTTCTTTATCGTTCCCCACCCTGGTTGTAAATAATGACAAATCAATTGTAGGTTTTGATAAGGCGTCTATTGAGGAGGCATTGGGATGAGTTCCAGTGAACCCGACGATTCTCTGGTGGAAGATTATTATAAAAAACTTAAACAAGAGGCCGAAATATCAGGTTATCATCTCAATCCCGATGAAGAATTCACCAAGGAGCTTTTATCCAGCATATTAGTAAATCAACAGCGTTATGGTTATGGGGCTTGCCCATGTCGCCTGGCTTCAGGTAAGAATGAAGAAGATCTGGATTTAATTTGCCCATGCGATTATCGTGATCCTGATTTGGATGAATACGGGGCGTGTTATTGTGGTCTATATGTTTCTGGCGAAATTTTAAGGGGTGAAAAGGAATTAAGATCTATTCCTGAGAGAAGACCTACTTTGGAAGAGCGCAAAGAAAACGCAGGCCAGTTCTCAGATATTGGAATTTCTGCATCTGCTTTACCATTTCCGGTCTGGAGATGTAGGGTTTGTGGGTATTTATGTGCACGTGATGAACCTCCAGAAGTTTGTCCTATTTGTAAAGTGGGCAAAGAACGTTTTGAAAGGTTTTTGTAATTAAATTCAACTATAATTTTTTATGTTCTATTCAATCTTTTTTTTATTTTTTAAGTATAAATGAGCATTATATGGAGGTTTTAAGTTTTTTAGATCTTTTTTTAAGATTATTCTTGAAATAATTTCCCATTAAACACACCTAAAAGTATTATTTAATTCATATTTTATAATAAAATATTTTAAA
This sequence comes from Methanobacteriaceae archaeon, assembly GCA_030656015.1. NCBI lineage: Archaea > Methanobacteriati > Methanobacteriota > Methanobacteria > Methanobacteriales > Methanobacteriaceae > Methanobacteriaceae archaeon. The sequence goes on along the minus strand of JAUSNX010000012.1, from coordinate 38,617 downwards.
TAGTTCTTAAATCAAATTATACGATTATAGGGGTGCCTGTATTATAACAGCATTAAAAATAGGCTTTTATTATTTAAAAGCTTATTTGGGGTTGATTGGGTGGATATGAATAGAGCATTAGGTTTATATGACGATGTAAAAGGTGATATGAAATTTTTTGTAAATTCGGATGTTCGATCCAAGATATTACTGAGTTTACGGGAAAAACCTAAAGATTTACCTATTTTGAGAAGCGAACTAGATTTTAGCTCTTCCACCATACTCCATGGAATCTATCAATTAGAAGACAAGAATTTTGTTTTTAAGAATTCTGGACTTTATTATCTCTCTCAGATGGGAAAGCTCGCCGCTATAAAGTTAGTTAATCTAATGAAGTCATTTTCATCCATGAATAAATTGGAAAGTCTTTTCTTAAATCACGAAATTGAAGTTATACCTCCTCATCTTTTAGAGGGTATAGATAATTTAGAACAAGGTCAAATAATTGAATCAAAGCTCCAAAATTTAATGGGCCCTCACAAAGCAATTTCAGACAGGATATTGAATTCTAAAGAAATTAGCCTAATATCCTCTGTATTTTTTCCAGAGTATATGGATTTATTAAAAGATTCAAACTCTTTAAAAAAGAATGTTAATTTAATCATGACTGATAATGTATGTGATATTCTTTTAAATCAATATATGGATGATTTAAATAATTTAGACAATTCTAAGATAAATATATGGAAAATTGAAGATTCTCTGAAACTTTCGTTTGCCCTGGCCGATGATTTTATAGCATTAGGCCTTTTTTTAGAAAATGGAGTATATGATTCAAATCGATTTTTAATCAGTGAAGGTAAGGAATCATTAAATTGGGGAAACAGATTATTTAATCACTACCTTGAGCAAGCAAATGAATTTAAATTATAGCGGGCATTAATATTAATTGAAGTAATTCCTAATGGATTTTTTAATAATAATCTTATTTTATTAAAATATCATTTATTATAAATTATCATCATTTTTATATTAACCACTTAAAAAAGCATAACTTGCGGTTATAAATAAACATTATTTAATATAAATAACTAGATATTTCTAATTAATATTTCATTGAATTTATTTCATAATAATAATAATAATAATAATAAAATTATGCTGCTAACTTTTGGATGATAAAATGTCTTCAGAAAAGAATAAAATTAAATATGAACGTTTGGTTGATGTTTATCAAGCTTTAGACTCAACTACAAAAAGACTAGAAAAAACTGAAATTCTATCCGATTTTTTTTCAGACATACATCCAAAATTACTTCCTATAGTAACTTTAATGGCATTGGGTAGAGTATTTCCAGTTTGGAGTGAAGAAGAACTAGGTATTGGTTCTAAACTCCTTATGAAGGCCATTTCTTCTGTGGTAGGAGTGACTCCGGAAGAGGTAGAAGATCAAGTTAGGGATCAGGGGGATATCGGTGCTGCCAGTGAAGTTTTATTTAAAAAAAGAACTCAAACCACATTCTTTTCCCAACCACTTACTATTGAAATGGTTTATAATAATCTGAGAAAAATATCTTCAGTGTCAGGAAACAGGGCTCAATCAAGAAAAATGAACATAATTAGAGAGCTTTTATCACTTGCTTCACCACTAGAAGCTAAATACATAACTAGAACAATTTTAGAAGAACTAAGGGTGGGCGTAGGTGAAGGGACTATACGAGATGCTATTTCCCAAGCTTTCGGAGTTAAGAAAGAGGTACTTGATCGGGCACATATGCTAACCAATGATCTGGGTCTGGTGGCCCAGGTTACTATGGAGGAAGGTGAAGAAGGCCTTAAGAAACTTACTTTAAAACCTGGAAAACCAGTTAAACCTATGCTGGCCCAGTTAGCACCAGGTATTAAAGAAAGTATTGAAGAAATGGGCCGTGCATATTGTGAGACTAAATATGATGGTATCAGGGTTCAAATCCATAGAAAAGGCCACGAAGTCATGGTTTTCACCAGGAGACTGGAAAATATAAGTAATGCAGTTCCAGATATTATCGAATATATTGAAAACGCACTCCCCCAGCAGGATTTCATTGTAGAAGGAGAGATAATTGTTACCAAAGATGGAAAGCCCATTTCCTTCCAGTATATTCTGCAAAGGGTTAGAAGAAAATATGATATTGAAAAAGTCATGGAGGAAGTCCCCCTAACACTTTACTTATTTGATGTTCTCTACTTTAATGAACCACTTATTGATGCCCCATTGGAAATGAGGAGAGATGTTCTGGAATCTATTGTGAAATTAAGTGAAAACAAGATTCAATTAAGTCGACAAGTAAAGGTGACTATGGAAAATGTGGAAGACGCAGAATACTTGTTCACTGACTCTTTAAATAAAGGGCACGAGGGTATAATGATAAAAGATCCTAATGAACCCTATATTCCGGGCATCAGAGGTAAAAAAATGCTTAAATTCAAGGCAGAACCAGAATCACTGGACCTGGTGGTGGTTGGGGGTACCTATGGTAAGGGTAAACGAGCTCACTTCATAGGATCTTATTTAATGGCTCTCAGTGATGAATCTGGTGATTTAAAGACTATTGCTCATGTGGCCACTGGTTTGGACGATAAAACTCTTTTGGAACTTTCTCAGAGGATGGATGAAATTATTCAGGAGAGCAAAGGACGGCGGGTAAAGGTAAAACCACATATTATTCTGGAGATAGCTTACAGTGAGATTGTTAAGAGCCCAGAATACGAGAGTGGATATTCTCTTCGGTTTCCGGTTGTTAAAAGAATTAGGGATGATTTAAGTCTGGATGACATTGATACGGTGGCCCGGGTGGAATCCATGTTCAAGGGATGATTTTTTGAGATCTTAATATTCCTATTTTATTTTTTTCTAATTAATTTCAGGAATTCTAATTTTTATTTAAAATTAATTTAAAATCATAATCAATGTTTATCTTATTTTTCTAGGGAGAATCCTGTTTTTATATATTTTTTATTTTCCAGTAATAATTTTTAAATAAAATAATATTAATAATATTTAAAAAAAGTATTACTAAATTTTGTTAAGGGTAATTAACATGGATGATAAAAAAATATTTAAAATGGCACTCATATTCTCTATAATTGGTATAGTGGGCATGATCGCTTTTGCAGGCCAAATAAGTCCTTATAAACTTAAAATTAGTGAGATTAATCAGGGAACCATGGATAAAGAGGTTACTGTGGAGTGTTATGTGGAAGAGGTTAAAAAAGCCTTAAAAAGCGATACTTATTTTTTAAAGGTTAATGATGGCACTGGCAAAATTACCGTGGTAATCTTTGAAGGAACTACTCATGAAATGCAAAAAATAGGATTTAGCCCTATGAACACTAATAAATTTAGAATAAGAGTAATTGGAACTGTTACTCAATATAATGGGGCTTTTGAACTGATATTAAAAGATCAAAACTCTATTAAAATATTGTGAAGTGTAACTAAATTCTAAATTAATATTTAATTCAAGTTTCATTTAATGTTGAAAAACTTTTTTTAATAAATCTCATTCAGACCTATTAGAATTTCTAAAATTAATTAAACCATCAAACTATATCTACTATAATAAAATAATTAGATTAGAAATAATATATTAAATTATCTATTAAATATATTAGGAATAATCTATTAAATTTATCATTAAATATAAATTAATCTCTGAGTTAAATTCGAATGGGTGATTTGATGTCGAACTTAATACAAAAAAACAGGAATTCAATTTTAGTTTTTATTCCAGCAATAATAACATTTTGCTTGGTTTTAATTCCGACTATAAAATATTCAGTTCCTCTCGGTGGAGAAACATTTTATCATGCGGCTTTAATTCAATTCTTCTCTGAAAATGGAATCTCCTGGACTAAAACGCTTCTATGGTCTGGCCAACCTATGTATTCTCCCCTTTTTGACTTTTTTATTCTTTCATTGAGCAAAATATTATCTATGGGCTCTATGGTGATTTTAAAGTATTTACAGCCAGTATTTGCATTTTTAATTGTTTTATCCTTTTCATTCACGGCTTATAAAATGTATAATATGATAACTGGCTTTTTAACTGGAATATTTGTCATGTTTTCTGCATTATTTTCTAAAATAATGTTTACCACGCCAGAAGCTATGATTTTAATAATTATGCCATTATTGGCTTATTTTTATGTTCTGGCTCTTGAAAATAAAAGTCTAAAATATGCTTTAATATCTGGTATGTTCTTAGGGTTTGCATTTTTAACCCAAACGATCTCAGCGGCCATTATTTTTCTTATGCTTACTATTTTCACTTTAATAATTTTCATAATGAAAAAAGAAGCTAATCTTAAGGCTTACTGGATATTAATGGCTGTTTCAATAGTAATTGCAGCTATTTGGTGGGCACCGATATTTATAAAAGGATCATTTACGTTTCAGATATTTATTTCCCCCTATTTATCGCAATTGATTGCTATTAACAAATATCCTGAATTTTTAGGAATAATTCCTTTAATCTTTGCATTCATAGGAGCTTTTTACTTAGCCAAAAGAAATCAAATTAAGGATATCTTAATTTTGACCTGGTTGCTAACGGTAATTATTTTGAGCTTCATTCAATTTTTGACCACACCTTTGGGGGCAGTATACATTCTGGCATTGGCCATATTCCCCCTTATGGTCATGGCTGGGATTGGCGTTCAATGTATTCGTATCGAGGGGGATAAAAGACCGATTTATGTACTCACAGTCGTAATTTTATTATTAGGTGCTTATTATGGATTTGAAGCTGCTAATTCAGTTCAACCAGAACTTGATTCTCAAATTGCAGTAGCGCAATGGTTTAAAAACTCCGGTGATAAAAATCTAATTGCAATATCTAATAATTCTTCTGTGAATGCTGCAATATTTTCCATATCTAATCAATCAGTTCCTTATGGCTCCCAATATCTAAAAATATCCAAAAATTTGAATATAAAAAAATATCTTCTGGGAAAATACAATACCTTAGATATGATAAATGATAATGTAGGATATATTGTACTAAACAAGAATGTCACTACTATGCCTTATTCAACAGTAGCCTATGAAAATAAGGATTTTAAGGTGTTTGAACTTAATAAAACTAGTATTCAATAATAAAATCTTCTTTACATCACATATTATTCTACTATAAAGGATAATAAACATTAAAATAAAAATTTATTTAATATTTTTAACTATTAAACGATAATAGGATGATAAAATAATTTACATGATCTAAATTAAAATTTAGAGAGATTTATTGGTTTATAATATTAATTAAGCTTTAGAATTAAAAATTTTTACAGGATTATATTTAGAAAGGAATTGATAAAATGAAAAGATTATTCGGTACTTTTGGAGTTAGAAGACTTGCAAATGAGGTTTTAAACCCGGAATTCGCGTCAAAGCTAGCAGCGGCATATGGAACAGTTATTCAAGGAAAAGTAGCGGTGGGTGGAGATCCCAGAACGACTACTCCTATGATTAAACACGCAGTAATTGCCGGATTATTATCTTCTGGATGTGATGTGGTGGATTTAGGTATTTTACCAACACCTGCGGCCCAATATGCAGTACGTAATTATTATAACGGTGGAATAATAATTACGGCTTCTCACAACCCCCCACAATATAATGGAATAAAATTCGTAGATGAAGATGGTATTGGGATTCACGATGAGATGGAAATTAAAATTGAAGACATGTTCTTCAATGATAATCCTAAAAGAGTGGGCTGGGATGAAATTGGGGAAGTAACTGTTAATGAAAGGATAATTGAAGAGTATCAAGAAGAAGTTCTGAAAAGATTGGATTTAGAATCAATTAAAAAGGCCAACCTAAAAGTAGTAGTGGACTGTGGGTCTGGAGCGGCCTGTTTCACAGCACCATACTTGATTAGAAAACTGGGATGTGATGTTTTATCCTTAAATTGCCAACCAGATGGTTTCTTCCCAGGCAGAGACCCGGAACCAATAAAAGACAATCTTACAGAACTAATTGAAGTGGTGAAGGCCACTGGAGCAAATTTGGGACTGGCTCATGATGGGGACGCTGATAGAACCATTTGTATTGATGAAAATGGGGAATTCGTACTGGGAGATAAGACTTTTGCCCTGGTAGAAAAGCAAATGCTTAAGGAAAATGACGGTGGCCTGGTGGTAACCACTGTAGCCACATCTACGGCTATTTATGATGTGGCTAAGGAAAATAATGGTGAAGTCATTGCTACTGCAGTGGGTGACTTACTGGTAGCGAGAAAGCTCAAAGAAGAAGATGGTCTATTTGGTGGAGAAGAAAATGGTGGATTAATCTTCCCTGACTTTGTTTATGGTCGAGATGCTGCCCTTTCTGCCGCTAAGATAATTGAAATCATGGCCAAAGAAGATAAACCACTTTCTGAGCTGGTAGCGGAATTACCGGTTTATTATTCAGAGAAGATGAAAATTAAATGTCCAGATGACCTTAAAAAAGAAGTAATGGACAACATTGCCGAAGAAATTGCCAATGACCCTCGCGGATATGAACTGGACACCACTGATGGTGTTAAAATATTCACTGAGGATGGCTGGGTAATTATACGGCCTTCTGGAACTGAACCAATATTCAGGTGCTTTTCAGAATCTGATTCTCAGGACAAGGCCACTGAAATGGCCCAGTGGGGAATTTCTCTGGTGGAGAAGTACTTAAAATAAGTTATAAGTCGGATAACATTAAATAAACCAAAATTTTAATAATTCGACAAAATAGATTGAAAAATAATTTTATTTTCAATTTTATTTACTTTTTTTCAATTTTTAATTTATTTATATCTCAACCATAATCTTACTATTCATTTGTTTAACTCACAGAAAATTAACAAAGAATTAGATTATAGAGAGATTTAGATAAAAAATTTAAACTAAACTGATTATCCACCTATTTAATTAATTCATGGTGCATTATTTTCCAGGATTTTACGCGCTACTTTGAGACCTAAAGCTGCGGCCAGTAATATGGTGGGCATACCTTGAGAACGAGGTGCCAGTGATAGATCTCCCACCCATAATCCTTCAGGTAAATAGTGTGGCTTCATTGCACCTACATCTGCTTTTTCCAGAGGGACAGTACCTCCTAGGTGACCTCCATTGTACATTCCCTGAATATATGGGCCTGAAACACCAGAATTTTCCATTATTTTCTGGACCTGAGCAATAGCGGCATTCATTTTCTGTTTATCATCAGAGGAGATTTCTTTTTGAACCTTTCCATCCTCAAAAACAGATCCTTCTTCCAGATCTGCCAGTTTAACCATCATACCCACTCGATCATTAATAGAAACATTTTTCCAGGGTTTATGGAACCAATGGGACAATATATCTACATAAGGGGATATGATATAATCTTTTTGCTGAGAGTACCATGCCATGGGGGGTTCTTTAATCATTTTAGCCCCAGAAGAAATACCTCCGAGGGTTATTACAATATCGGCCCATAGATTGTCCTTAGCAGGTAGGCCGGAAGCTTTTAATATCTGAGCAGTACCAATACCGCCGGCCGCGAGAACCACCAAATCGGCCTTCAGTTCTTTTGAAGAAATTCCGGATTTTATCTCTACTCCTTTAACTTTTCCTTTTTCTAATAAAAGTTTTTTAACAGGTGATTTTGTTTTTAAAATTGTTCCATGTTTCAGTGCATCTTCTAAGAATCTTCTGGAATCCCATCGGGAGTTGCTTGAGCATCCTAATTCACAAAGTCCACAAGAAACACATTTTGCAGTGTCCATGGCTTTAGGAGTTGCTTGAGGATTTAAACCCATTTTTTCAGCGCTTTTAAACATTTCCTGAGTTAAAGGACGCCATCTTTTGTAGGGAAATTCTTTTACATTAATCAAATCTTCCAGTTCTTTAAATTCACTTTCCAGATCCAGACCTATCTCCTCCAGGCCCTGATCAGTCCGAACCATATTTCCACAGGAAAGAACGGTAGATCCTCCGGTACCTCGACCCCTGACCAGCACCAGTTCTTTGCTGGAACGGCTTGTTTCTAAATAAGGAAATAATTTAGTTATTGTTTTTTCATTTCCCATGAGCCCGATCTTTCGAAGTGGCTCACTCCAAGATAATCGGCGGGTAAATGGCTTAAAATCGCCCCCAGATTCCAGTATAATTACTTCCATTCCATTTTGGGATAATTCACGGGCAACAGTAGCCCCTCCAGCCCCACTACCCACAACAATAGCTCGCATTTCTTCACCCACTCATAAACTGATAGTTCAATCTAATTTATATTAAATTTTAGTCCTTTAATTATAATTAAGTCGGATTTCAATTATCCGATAATCCTATTTATTAATATTTAAAATTTATTTTAAGCTTTTTCTATTATTATTATTATTATTATTATTATTATTATTATCTTCATTCTTTAATTCAATAGCAGCAATACAGGCCGAGGCCCCTTCAGTAATTTTTTCTTTAAAAATCATTTCCACTTGCGAATTCAAACCACTTACTACTCCTTCATCTGCTCCACTTAACACCTGACAAGTCAGGGGCAAGTAGTAATGGGCCAAAGAGCAACGATTGATAATGATGCAGCTTTTTAAATTAGGGGGGGTACAACCATCTCCTTCATGGAATTCAAAGTCGATACCTAAAACCTGGTATAAAATATGGGCTGCTTTTATTAAATCATTTAAATCTTCTTTTAAACCTAGACGAGTTTTAATGTCTAATCCTAGTTCATAACCGGTTTTAAACATTAAAGGTCGTGCAATTTGCACGGTTTCTTCTGGGCCCAGGACATTTGAGAGAGCATTCACCCTTATGTTATGTGCCTGGGCCATTTTCAAGCGAATCTCTTCTAAATTTCCATTTAAAGGAAATTTTAATTTTGTAATTTGTTGATAAGTGGTAGGGCAGTGAATTTTTAATAGATTATCCAGTTGATTTAAGGTAATTTCCGCTAAATGATTCAATTCCTTTTTTAAAAAGTACTTGGGAATCCAGATTGAGAGCAAAAAAAGTTTAAAATTCATATTATCTCCTATTCAACCTATTAAAGTAAATTTACTTATATTTTATTATTTAATTAATTATAATCATTTAATATAATCATATTTTTTTCCATACTACCGTAAAATTCCTAAATATCCTCTGCAGCCCCTAAATGGAGCATATTATCTGAAAATTTTCCTTCATAGAGACAATTTATAATTTCACTATATCTTTCTATGATGAATTTTCTTTTAAGCTTTAAATTAGCAGTAAGGTCGCCTTTATCAATTGAAAGATCATTTTTTAGAATTGCCCATCGTTTTATTTGTTCTGGGTGGGATAAACTGGAATTAATGTTTATAATAGCATAATCAAGATTTTTTAGTGATATATTGGGCTTATCTAGCCATATAAGTCCTACACAATATGGTTTTTGTTCTCCTATTACCATAGCCTCAGATATGCCTGTTATGGACTTGATAAGGACTTCCATTTTAAGCGGGGAGATAGTTTTTCCATAAGAGTTTATGATGACTTCTTTTTTACGGCCAGTAATCACTAAACTGCCATCTTCTGTTAAATGCCCATAATCTCCAGTTAATAACCATTCATCTGAGAATAATGAACTTCTATCCTGTTTAAAGTAGCCTTTAGTTACTTGAGGGCCTTTAACCAGTACTTCCCCATCATTTGCTATTTTAATACATGTCTGGGGTAGGGGTTTTCCCACGGTGTTTGGTTGATTATTACCCAATCTATTGATGGTTATCAGAGGGGCTTCAGTAAGTCCATATGCATTGTAGATTTCAATTCCCAGTTTTTGAAATTTTTTAATGAGGCTTTCACTTATAGGGGCAGAGCCCACGATTAATTGAGAGCACTTATGTAGCCCGGCCTTTTTAAGGACTAAATTTCCCAGAAAACTGGCTAAATATTTATTTAAAACGATTTTTAGTCCCCATTGTTCTTTGCTTTTACAGTAAATCTTGCCCCACATACTTTCACTGAAAGAATCCCATAATTTTTCATAAAACCGGGGAACGGAAAAAAATACTTTGGGTTTTACCTGGGGGAGAACATGTGCTAATTCTTGAAAATCTTCTAAAAAATAAAGTTTTAGTGGAGCAGGAGCATAATATGGGGCGTAAGTGCCAAGTATTCCTTCTACCACATGATTCATAGGTAAAAATGATAAATAAGAAATTCCTTCAGTCCTATCTTTCCAGGGGGGCATGGAAGCAATGAATTCTGCCATCCAGCGCAGGTTTCCATGATTGAACATTACTCCACGAGGGTCTCCTGTGGTTCCAGAAGTGTATCTAATGGTGGCCAGAGATTCAAAATCAACAGGAGCTCTTATATTATTTTCGGGTATTTTGGTGGGAGTTTCCTGATCTTCATCATCAACATGTATGGTATTTTCAATATCATTGCTGGCATTTTCCAGACCAATATTCAAAAATTCCTCCCAAGAAATGATATGATGGACTGGATCGGAATCGTACTTTTTAGACCCTTCTTCAACAAATTCATGCTTCAAATTCGATTTTAGTGCAAATGAAACTGCTGGAATTTCTAAATCTAGTTCATTTATTTGTTTTAGTACGCTTTCATTTCCTAAAAGGAGTAATTTTGATGAACTATCTTTTATCAGGTCTTTTATTTCATTTAATGGGCTAGTATAATATAATGGAACACTTACTGCCCCTAAAAGGCCTATAGCCACATCTAAAATAAAATAACGGGTGCTATTGAATCCTAAGATGGCTACTCGATCTTGTGGTTTAACACCTAATTTTTGTAAAGCATTAGCTGCCAGAATAATTTTTTTTCTTATATCTGGACCTGATCGTTTGATTAACTGTCCATTAACAATATCAAAGCATTCTACAGGAAAACTTCTGCTTTTAAGGCGGTAAGTTATTTGTTCATGAACGGTACGCTCTGAACGATGGAAGAATCCCATGTAAACGGCGTATTTTAGTATATTATCTATAAAATTTTTCCACTGGTGAGGATAAGTTACTGAGAGCTTCTCAGTATTTTCCCGATTAAAACGTCGATTTTCCTGTATGTATGGTGCAAGTATTCCTAATACTGATTTATCGAACCCTTCAGTACTTTTAGACTTTTTAATGTCTTTAAATATAAATTTAAGGATTTTTTCAGCCCATTGTTGAGGTAGTGGTAAAAATAAAGGCCGAGGGAGATTAACTCCTAAATTAGTGGATGCCCACTTTCGAGTGTATTCTATCAGTTCCCTTACACTAGGTAAAGCTTCGTTAGGAGCGGTTAAATGGAAGGTTAAATTCTGAGCTTTATCATTAAATGTTAAATCTACTACCGATTGGCTAATGTAGTCTACTGGGACTAGATTAATCTTACTGGAGGGAGAAATAGGTAAAAATCTTAATTTACCAGTTAAATAAAGTCTAAGTGGAACATAAACGGTATTAAAAGTTTTTATCTGTCCAGTTTTAGAATCTCCCACCACCATTCCTGGGCGGAATATAGAAAAAGGAATTTGGGATTTTTTTACTTCCATCTCTGCTTCAAATTTACTTTTTTCATAGTTACTGGAAAAACCGTTGCATGAATCCAAATCACTTTCTAAAATATCTCCTTCACGCTTTCCAGCCACATAAGCGGTGGATAAAAATGAAAACCTTTCTAAGCCATGATTTTCATCAACTTTTTGGGCTAGATACAGAACATTTTTAGTACCCCTTACATTAGTCTTCCTGAGTTCATTTAATGGGCCATTCAGTCTTAAATCAGCTACAGTATGTATGATGTGGCTTATATTGTGAACCAGCATATTATACTGAGAATCCTTCAGACCCAGATTTTTTTCAGTGACATCTCCGTTCAATATCTCTATTTTTCCGTCATTTAAGCTTTCAATAAGATAGGGATACTCCCTCCATGCTCTTTTTAGTCGGATTTTAGCATCAAAATCATTTTTCCCCCTTACCATTGCTAAAATTTGTACATCTTTTCGTTGGAGTAATTCCTGAGCAATATATGTCCCAATAAAACCATTAGCTCCGGTAAGAAGGACTATTAATTTTTTTACAGGTGTTTTCTGGATAAATGGTGTGGAAATGGATTGATTTTTAGTAGAATTTTTGATAGGGGAGTTCATTGCATGCCCTTCCTGTTTAAAGATCTTTTAAGGAACTCTTTTAGCAAATTTTTATTTTTCTGTGCTCTTTTTAATTGATCATCATAACCTATTTTTAAAGTATTTTGCATAGATTCTGGTGATTTTAAAAGCTTTTCAGCTTTATTTCTAACTTTTTGCCATAAATCAGGGTCAGTATAATCTATAAAGTATTCTTCATAGATTCCTATTTCTTTATAAAGATTTTTTAACCGAGTATCATGTCCGATGGCAACTTGCGGGATTTTTTCACTCAGGGATAAAACTGAGGCATGATAACGGGAAGTAAGAAGAAGGTTGAGGTTTCTCAGTAGAACAGTCATTTCTGAGGCGTTGTATTTATTAGAGGAGAATATTTTGGCTTTTTCAGAATACTGCATTTTTTCCAAAATTTTCCGGGCCAGTGGCTCATCCAGGTCCTCCATACATATTAATGCTACATTCTGCTGGTATTTTTGAATAAGATGATCGGCCATTTGGGCCCAGGAATTTGCTAGTGCTTCTCTTTGATGGTCCCTTTTAGGGGAACTGGAGAAATAATAAGGCCATTTATACTGGTCTTCAGACCTCCCCCAGGGCCGAATGACCACTGGCCACAAGTAAAAATCCACCACAGAAAGTCCCACCAACTTATTTTCGGCTTCAGGCCAAGTTTCTTTTATAAAATTGTAATTATCGGGATTTAATTTCAATTCAAATGCACAATCGGCAGTAACTTCTATGGGGGCAGTCACACCTGCGGATTTAAGAATTTCCAGGGATTTGTAGTTTCTGGTGATTATTAAATCAGTTTTACTAGCTTCTCTTTTAACTAATCGTTTATTAAGGGAAGATAATTTCCCAGCATCAACGGCATAGGCCATTGACGACTTTTTAAAATCATCGGCACATTTAGTGGCCCATAAAAAGGCCCAAAGAAGAGCGGAAGTCCAGGTATCCATGTAACAACTACCTTCTACTAAAATTACAATGTCATGTTCTTTAACCAGCTTGCGCATGGTGAAAAAGTAAATGGAAGGTAAAGGAACAATTTTAATGTTTTCAGTTTCTTTTAGATACCTTCGGAGATTTTCTTGATTGAGTGTGGGCACGGTAATCTCTACATTTTCCCCTAAAATTTCCTTTAAATCAGCTATAATTGCATGAAGTCTGGCTTCAGAGCCAGTATTATTGGCCCCATTATATCCTACCAAAAGAATTTTTATTTTTTCTCCAGATAAATCAGGATTATTTTGATTAAGATTATTTTGATTTATTGGAATTTCAGATGATTTTGAAGAATTTTTTAGCATGAAATCTCCTTAATGTCATTAATTCTCAATTTTCAGCAGGCCCCATATCTCTCATTAAAAATAAAACTATTTTCATCATTATAGTGACGCCAATTCTTTTAAAAGGACTTATTTTAAGTGGATAAAAATAACTATCTTTATCTTGGTAAAATTCATGATCTGCGGGGAAGTATTCTCCCATACTAGATGTAAATTTCATGAAACGGAAATGAACGTACTCGTTAAATGTAGGGCGGGCCATACCACCTTTTTCAAGGCTTTTATAAAATTCATGAGCTGATTTTTCAATATTTCGTTGATTTTTCTTTTTCAAAGCTTCACTCATGGGCCATGGCGGAATAATGATTCCTAATTTATTCATTTTACCAAAACCCCATATATGTAGTGTTTCCAGATATTTTAGAGTTTCATTAGCACCTGAACCTGCGGTGGTGCAAATTGCCAGGGCTCTTTGTTTGAAAAAAACCGGTCGGTGAAAAATATAAGCAAATCGGTCAATAAAATTTTTCATTAAGCCGCTAACCATTTGACAGTACACTGGTGATGCAAATATCACCCCATCCGCTTCTAAAATTCTCTTTTCAATATCTTCGCGGTCATCTTTTAAGGAACAAAACTCTTCTCCGCGACTCAAGCAGTTAAAACAACCTCTACACATTTCCAGATGGGCATCCTGCAAAAAGAGATATTCAAATTTAACATCACCCAGTTTCCGCATTTCTTTTTCCAGTTCTTGAGTGGCCTGATAGGTATTTCCTCTTTTTCTAGGACTCCCCATTATTGCTAATACTTTCATTTTCATGTGAATCACTGTTTAGTATTAATCATGTTTAATAATAAATTTTTTAAATTTGATTATGGCTATTATCTGGGACTAAATTTTTATTCAAATTTAGACATGCACTTCAAGTGTAAAAAAATACACTAATTGTGAATTTAATTAAAATATTTTATAAATTTAGGAATGGAAATTATTTTCTATTTTTTGATATCCTAATCGGTTAAAACTACATTCTTTCATACAGATGGTGCATCCATGACATAAATCAGTAATTATTTTTGTTTTTAATCCTTGAGGAGTATTTTTTTCTACAATAGCTTGCCCAGGACATTTTTTTATGCACTTACCACAACTCGCACAAAATTCACTAATCCACAGATGGGCATCAGATGAAGTGTCTGGTAGGTTTTCTGCACTTGTAAACAGGGCGGATATTCTTTGTCTAGGCCCTAATTCGGGAGTTATTAATAATCCATGTCTTCCAATATTTCCCAGCCAGCTTCTTTTGCTAATTTGGTGTATACTACTAATCCTCCTGCTGGATGACTGGGGTGTGATGAAAAACCATTTTTTCGCAGATACTGGGCCAGGAGGTTGGTTTTTTTACCTAATTCCTCATAGGTTACGATTCCATCTGCCTGGGTTTGTGGGCTGGGGGCCATATTTACGGCATCTTCATCCATTTTCATGGTCAATACAATGGCTTTTTTAAATAAAATGGATCTATCTTGGAATATTAAATCAGAAGGAACATCCACATATCCAATTTTATTTATTCCCAGTGAACTTGCATAATTTTCAAATCCATCCTTAAATTCTGAATCCATGTGCATTCTGGGATTTTCCGGATTTTCATCTAATGATTTAATGGTTTTTTCCATGTTTTTAGCAATTGAAAGTTGTTTAGGGAGAGTTTTTAATGTAATTTTGAGCTTGTCAGGCATTTTCTTTTCAGGTGAATTACTGGAAGCTGAAACTGCTCCAGGAACTTTATTTAATCTCATTTCCAATTTATTTATTTTATTAAGTCGATAATCTGCATATTTTGATTTTAAATTATCTATTTTATCTAATATCATTTTTGACACCATATTAATTCACAATGCTTATTCAAACTAATCTATTCACAGATTAATATTTTCTCCAGATTCTATCACCTTTATTCGATTTTAACACTGTTTAGAATGAATTGCATGTGTTCTTCCATATCATCGAACATTTCGCGCAGGAACTTCTCTGGTTCATCAGGATACTTCAGCACGAAATTTTCAATTAAGAGGTAGATGGCATAGCTAAAATATTCTCGGGCCAATCTTGCAGGATCTACTGGTTTTATGATCTTTTTTTCTATCATTGCTGTGAATATCTGGGTCCAGGCCCGGATCGGCGTTTCTATTAATTCTTTTAAAAAGAATTCTTTGATTTTGGGATTATGATACATTTCAATTAGTAATAATCTCCATATTTTAATCATTTTAGGATTATGCATGCGTTCTTCAAACATCTTGGACCCGGCATGGTAGAACATTTCTGGACTTTCTTCCAGGAGTTTATCCATTTCTTCTTCAGGAAATCCGGTTTGTTCCATTTCTTTTATAAAATAATCAAGTATAGAATCTAAGATAGCTTCTTTGCTGGAGTAGTGGTTGTAAATGGAGCTTTCCCTTATTCCCACTCCTCGGCCTATTTCCCTTATTGAGACGGCGTCGAATCCTTTTTCTGAGAAAAAATCAATGGAAACATCGAATATTTTCTCCTTGGTTGGTTTGCTTGATTTTTGTGATGTCATAATTTTCACCTGTAAATTATTTACTAACTAACACTCGTTTGTATAATTGGGTTAGTGAAAGTAGTATATAAAACTAACGTTCGTTATTAGGCCATGTGGTTAACTTAACCTGAAAATGTACAGTTTTGTACATAGTTTCCACTATAATTGCCATTTTATAACTAACGTTCGTTCGCTTCATAGGTACAACTTACACATCATACTATATAAAACTAACGTTCGTTCGCATAGCCTAAAATCCAAATATGATGATGAACATATTAAATGTGGTATTTGGATGTCAGGAGATAAAAAAAGAACCCTGGAAAATCTCATCTTAGAATTAAATGAGATGAAGCAACGGATTTCTGAGCTGGAAAAATCCGAAAAACAACACGAAAAAAGAGAGAAAAGTTTAACAGAATCGATTGAACGATATAGTGGATTGGAGCATATTATAAATCATACTCCTGTAATTGTGTTTCTCTGGCGAGCTAGTGAAGGATGGCCCGTTGAATTTGTAACTCGAAACATCGTCCAATTTGGTTATTCTCCTGAAGACTTCTACTCTGGCCGTGTACCTTATGCTGACATAATCCATCCAGATGACCTATCCCGAATAGCAGGCGAAGTGGATTATTACAGTCGGGAAGAGGAACGTCAAAGTTTCAGACAGGGGTACAGGATTATTACTAAAGATGGGACTGTTCGCTGGACAGATGACCGTACCTGGATCAGACGCAATGAGAAAGGGGAAATAACTCATTACCAAGGCATTGTTCTAGACATAACTGAAACAAAGGATGCTGAAAAAGCCTTGAAAGAATCCGAAACAAGGTATAGCACTATTTTTGAACACACTGGAACAGCTATGGCAATTATTGGGGAAGACAAAATATTATCGCTGGTTAATTCAGAATTTGAAAAGCTTTCTGCCCTTTCTAAAGATGAAATTGAGAATAAAAAAAGATGGACAGACATGGTTTATAAGGATGATCTGGAAAGAATGAGGGAATATCACAGTATCCGTCGAGATAACCCTGAACTTGCTCCAGAACATTATGAATTTAGATTTGTTGATGCCAAAAATAATATTAAAACAGTTCTTGCAACCGTAGCCGTATTCCCTGAGACTAAAATGAGTTTAGCATCACTTTTAGACATAAGTGATAGGAAAAAAACTGAAGAAAGAATTTTAGAAAGTGAAGAAAGAACACGCAGATTATTAAGAGAATCTTTCGATGCCTGGGTGATACATGCTGGGGGAATGATTATGGATGGTAATTCTGCAGCCATGGAAGTAATGGGGGGCAAGATTGAAGACTTCCGAGGAAAATCTTTAATAGAATTTGTCCATCCTGATTTCCGGGAAGCCGTGGCTAAAAGAACTATGAGAATGTACACTGAAGGTGGAACCGTACCTCTGATGGAAGAAAAATGGTTGAAATTGGATGCTACACCTATAGATGTGGAAGTAGTAGCCACATCCTTCAAATATAAAGGAAACCCCGCAGTACAAGTTGTTTTCCGAGACATAACACAACGTAAAATGGCGGAAGAGGCTCTAAAAAAATCAGTAAAGGAAAAGGAAATGCTCGTTAAAGAGATCCACCACCGGGTAAAAAACAATTTAATGGTCATATCCAGTCTCCTGAACTTACAATCTACCTTTATTAAAGATAAAGAGGTACTTGATATTTTCAGAGAAAGTCAGAACCGTGCTAAGTCCATGGCACTTATTCATGAGAGATTGTACGGATCTACGGATTTGAAGAGGATTGATTTTGGTGATTACATTCGCAGCCTGGCCACAGACCTTTATCACACATACGTAGCTAATCCAGCTATTGTGACACTAAATTTCAACGTTGATAGTTTAATGCTAGACATTAACACCACTGTTCCACTGGGGCTGATTGTTAATGAGCTGGTGTCAAATTGTGTTAAACACGCCTTTCCACCAGGTAAAAAGGGTGAAATAAATATTGACTTTCATGAAATTGATGATGAGTATGTGTTGAAGGTTTGTGATACTGGTGTGGGATTCTCGGAAGATATTGATTTTAGGAATACAGAATCATTGGGCTTGCAATTGGTGAATAATCTGGTGGGTCAAATCGATGGTAACATCGAGCTTGACAGGAGTCATGGCACGGGATTTACCATTAAATTTAAAGAACTAGAATTATGATGATGTGCCTTATTAATGAGTGTGGTTGATTTCATGAGGCATAGATCGGATTGAGCGGGAAAATTAGGGGGAATTTTTGAATGCATTATGAGAGTAGAACCAAAGAAGAACTTCTCCAGGAATTAAAGGAGTTACGGGAAAGCGAAAAACTTAACCGCCTCACCCTTAGTAGTATCTCTGACGCAGTTTTTATTACAGATAATACTGGTGTATTTACTTTTATTTGCCCTAATGTAGACGTGATTTTTGGTTATTCTTTTCAAGAAGTCGAAAAAATGGGTAAAATTTCGAAACTTTTAGGAGCAGATGAATTTTTTGTTGTTGATGAATTAGAACATTTGGGGGAAATTAGAAATGTTGAGCATGATATTATTGATAAGTCAGGGAATATCCACAATTTACTGGTGAATGTAAAGAAGGTATATATTGATGATGGAAGGTATCTTTACAGTTGTCGAGATATCACTGAACGTAAAAAGGCTGAAAACGCTTTAAGGAAAGCTCATGAGGATTTAGAAATCCAGGTTGAGAAACGTACCAAACAACTGGATGAATCTAATCATAAACTGAAAGAGGAAATTGAAGGACATAAACGCGCTGAGGAAGCATTGCGAGAAAGCGAGGAAAAATTACGTTTGAAATTGGATGCTGTTCTTTCTCCAGATGTTAATATTGTTGATGAAGAACTTTCCAACATCATCGATGCCCCCACGATACAATACTTAATGGATTATTTCACAGAATTAACAGGCATGGCTACAGCGATTAAAGATACTAAAGGAAATGTTCTGACGGCAACTGGTTGGCAGGATATATGCACATATTTTCACCGCGTTAATCCTGAAACTAAACGTGTTTGCATTCAAACTGATGAAAAAGATATTTTAGTGGCAAAAAATCTTAAACCCGGAGAATATAGGGCGTATAAATGTGATAATGGTCTTTATGATGTTTTCACTCCATTATTCATCGCTGATAAACTGGTAGCTAATATTTACACCGGACAATTATTATTCGAAGATGAAGATGTTGATGAATCATTTTTTATCGAAAGAGCAGATAAGTATGGTTTTAACCGGGAGGAATATTTGGATGCTCTCCGGCGAGTTCCAAGGGTCAGTAGAGACAAGGTAGAGAAAACAATGAAATATCTGGCCAGATTTACAGAATTTATATCCAGACTAAGCTACAGTAATCTGATGCTGGCTAGGACAATCGTTGAAAAAGAACAAGCTGAAATTGCCTTAAGAGAGAGTGAAGAATTCTTAGAAAATATTATAGAAAACATCCCAAACATGATTTTTGTAAAAAATGCTGAAGATCTTAGTTTTAAAAGAGTTAATAAAGCAGGTGAGCTCTATTTTGGACATCCAATTAATGAATTGGTTGGTAAAACTGACTATAATTTCTTCCCGAAAAATGAAGCGGACTTTTTCACCCAAAAAGATAGGGAAGTTCTCCAAAGTAGAGAATTGTTAGATATTCCTGAAGAAACCATTGAAACTCGAGAATTAGGTCCGAGGCTATTACACACTAAGAAAATTCCTATGTTCGACAACGAAGGTAATCCCCAATATCTTCTGGGAATTTCAGAGGATATAACCGAGATTAAAAGAGCTGAAAAAGAGCTTAAATCTTCACTTGAAGAGAAAGAGGTTTTATTAAGGGAGATACACCACCGGGTGAAGAATAATATGCAAATTATATCCAGTCTCCTTAACTTGCAGAAACAGTGTGTGGAGGATGAATTAGCAAATGAAGTTCTGGTTGAAAGCCAGAACAGGGTTAAATCCATGGCCATGATTCATGAAAAGCTATATCGGTCTCGAGATTTATCTCATATTGAAATGGCGGATTATGTTGAAAGCCTGGTTAAGGAATTATTTTATTCATATGCTGTAAAGATTGGACTAATTAACCCTATCTTGGATATTGATGATATAACATTGAATATGGAAACTGCGGTTCCCTGTGGGCTTTTAATAAGTGAGTTAGTTTCTAACAGCCTTAAACACGCATTTCCAGAAGGAAGAGAGGGTGAAATTCGGGTTTCTCTCAAAAAATTCCATGATAAATATGAGTTAACAGTTAGTGATAATGGTGTGGGATGGCCTGATGATCTGGACTTTAAAAACCCGGATGCACTGGGCTTACAAATTGTTCACAGTTTGGTTGGACAATTAGAAGGTGATATACATCTTGATAAAAGTCAAGAAACTGAATTTAAACTTATATTTAATGAATTAGGGTACAAAAAAAGGTTATAATACTAATAAAACTCATAATTTAAATTTTTATCTATTTTTAAGGGGTTTTAAAGTGTTTCGCTTGATCTCCTACCGTTCGTTAGTTAAATTATATCAAAATATTTCTATATTAATGGAATTAATAATATTTATTAGATATTTAATCCATTAAAATAATTAGATTTTATCCAATTAAAGGAGCTATAAAATGTCTTTAACTCATGAAAAAGTGAAAAACTTATTTAACCACCTTAAAACAGGCCAAAATGAACTTTTTTTCCAACAAGTGGCCCCTGATGTTAAATGGACGGTAATGGGAAATCATCCTTTGGCCGGGACTTATCACAGTAAAGATGACTTTATTTTGCACACATTTGGCCGATTAAACAAAATATTAAAAGAAGGAGTTATTCTAGAAGTTAAAAATATTTATATAGACGTTGATGTGGCTATTGTGGAAATGGAATCCTTATCTACGGCTCTAAATGGAAAACCATTCAACAATACTTACTGCTGGATCACACGATTTGAAAATGATATTATTGTAGAAGTTAGGGCCTATGTAGATTCGGCTCTGGTGCAGAAAGTCATTGATGAAAATGAGAATATTTGAATAGTACAAAACAGTATCATAGATAGCAGTATAATTGAAAGGAACTTCATAAATGGCAGAACTACCTGAGATAATTATTTTTTCTCGTCAAATGAACGAAGAATTGAAAGATAAGGAATTTGCTTCCGCAGATATTGTTCAGGAAAAGATTCTAAATATGGGGCCTAGTGAATTTGCAGAATTAATTCAGGGCAAAAAGGTTTCAAATGTTTATAACAAAGGAAAATGGATTTTTATAAAGTTATCTGATGATTATCATCTTCTATTAAACCTGGGAATGGGAACTGATTTATTTTATCACTCAAAAGGCCAAGAATGGCCAGAAGACTATCAAATCCGCTTCTCGTTCACTGATGAAACAGGGTTCTCATGCAGGTTCTGGTGGATTGGACGTTCTGAGCTAGTTTCCAATAATGAACTTAATCAACATAAGGCCACCAAAGACATTGCCATATCTCCTTTGGATTCTAATTTTACTTTAGAACACTTTAAAAAGCTTATTAAAGGCCGTTCACAAATCAAAAACCTGATTTTAAACCAAAGGAAAATTGGGGGAATTGGGAACGTTTACATTCACGATATATTATTTAAAGCTAAAATTCACCCTCAAAAACTGGCCAATGAATTAGAAGATGCTCAAATTGAAAATTTTTATGAAATAATGATTGAAAACTTGAGTGATGCACTGGATAAAGGCGGACTTTATTATGAAAAAGATTTTCACGCTAAAGAATGGGGATTTACCCGGGACTATTTTTTAGTGGCCTACAATGAGAAAAGCCATGTCCAGTATGTGGAACTATCATAGAAAAAATTAAAACAGGAAGCACATCATCTTATATCTGTCCACAGTGCCAGCAGTTGTAATTAATTAAATCTTCTTATATCTGTCCACAGTGTCAGCAAATCTAATTAATTAAAGAAAAAGACTAAAAAAGATAAATTCATAATTTTTTTTAAAAATAAAATATTTTAAAATAAAATAAAAAAAATATTAATAGTTTTTATTTTTGTTTATTCAGCTTTAGGTAAGAATATCATGAATATTCCTTCTAATAATAGGAAGATTCCGATTAAAGCACCTAAATAGAACGGATCAAGAGCATATAATCCTATTATGATGTATAAAATACCTAATATTATTCCGCTCAGGCCCCTTAATTTTGGAGAAGAGCCGGCACCGCTGAAGAAAGCTATTATTCCAGTGATTATTAGGAAAAATCCACCTAAGTAAATTATCATACTGGCAAATATGCTGAAGGCCACTATTTTTCCAAATAAACCTATTCCCACAACTATGCCAATAATACCCAGTATTAAAGATACAATACTGATGGCTTTACTGGCTTCCCAGGTTCCAAAACTGTGTGCAATCAACCATATACCAATGAATATTATTCCCAGTCCAGTAATGATACTGGCGGTAAAAACTCCTAATAATGGGAATGCCATAAGTAAAATACCTAAAATTATAGCCAAAATCCCTAACAAAACATTATTTCCCTCTGCCATATCTATTTCCTCCTATTTACAAGCTTTATTTAATATTAATGTGGAGGTTTTAGTTAATATAATTGTACTATTTAAATGAAATAGTAAAAATAGAAATCTGGCAATTATTTATGGAAGACTGAATCGGACAGAGAAAATAAAAATAAAAAATTTTAGGAAATATTATCTTTTTCGGAACATATAGAACCCATAAAGCACGAATATTAGTATAGCTGCCCAGTAGGCATACACAAACCACTGTGGCGGCAGTGCAAAATATAAAATAGCTAACAATACACCTAATACCATCAATAATAATCCATTCATAGTGTCATTCATCTTAATACCCCTCTATTTTATACTATTTTTTATTTTTGTAGGATGTATTAAATTAATTTTTCTAAAATTGGCCTGGAAATTAAAATTTATTCTAAATATAAAATTTAAAAGCCTTTAAAATGTACTAATTTATATTATAAAAAAAGCAATACTGAATATTGAATTAATAATGTGGAGATACTAATTTGGCAAGAATTCTTATTGTAGAAGATGAAGGCATAGGTGCCATGGACTTAAAATACACCCTGGAGGCCTTGGGCCATGAAGTGGTTTATATTGCTTGTAGAGGTGAGGAAGCAATTGAAAAATCATTAGAACTGCTTCCAGATTTGGTTTTAATGGATATTATATTAAAAGGAGATATTGATGGAATTACTGCGGCGGAAGAGCTCCGTAAATCGGATATTCCGTTTATATATTTGACTGCTAATTCTGAAAATGCTACTCAAGAACGTGCCTTAGCTACAAAACCTCTTGGGTACGTACTTAAACCATTTGAAAACATAGAATTAAAAGATGTTGTTGAACTTGCTCTTAAGCAGACAAAAGATAATATTTAAAAATAGAAACATCTATTACGTATTCTATATTATGCATGTATTTATTTTATAAAATAAACATTAAAATCTATTATTAATTATTTAGCTTAGGATTTATAGCAGATAAAGTTATTTTCATTATTTTTTTAATTTAAACTATTATTCAATTTTTCAAATAATTAAGGTGTATTAATGATTGGACTCTTAATTGCCGGGATATCCCTTGGATTTTCAGCTGGATTCTCTCCAGGCCCCCTAATGGTGTTAATAATATCTCAAACCCTGAAACACGGTTACCGGGAAGGCATAAAAGTGGCCTGTGCACCAATAATAACGGACATACCAATTATAATTGTTACCTTACTATTATTGTCTTATTTATCTCAAAATAGTAGTATTTTAGGATTAATATCTATAATTGGTGGATTTTATCTGGTTTATTTGGCATATGAAAGCTTTAAAACCCATGGAATTGAAGAAAACTTTGATATGGAAGAACCTAGATCTTTTTTGAAAGGGGCCGCTGTGAATTTTCTAAGTCCCAATCCCTATATCTTTTGGATAACTGTAGGGGGCCCAATTACCATCGCGGCTTATCAAGTAAATCCTTATTCTCCGATATGGTTCTTTTTTGGATTCTATGTATTTCTGATAGGCTCTAAAATATTGTTAGCAGTTTTAGTTGGTAAATCAAGAGATTTTCTAACGGGAAAATCCTATATTTACATCATGCGATGTATGGGTGTCCTGCTATTGGTATTTGCGGTTTATCTATGGTGGAATGGCCTCCATTTGATTATAGGATAACTTAAATTAAATTAATTTACAATCAAATCAACTACAATTAAATCAATTATTTAAATTAATTATTTTCCCATTTTTCCATTATTTGCTATCTTTATACAATTTCGACCTTATTTTCTGTAATCTTAATGGCTCAGCAATGGCTGCACCTATCAAAAGGCCCAATGATATGGCCACTACAGTCATAATAAGTAAAATCAAATTATTTACGGCTGTAAAATAATTTTGCCCGATTAATGTGGCCAGGCCAATGAATCCTAGAGATCCTGGAACTAGGAACCAAAAAGCAGATATGGTGGATACAAAACTGGGTGTTCTTTTGGGTGAACGGCCGATTAGGGTGCCGCTCACTGTCATAAAGAGAGAACCTAAAAATGCACCGAAAAAACTCCCAATAAAATAGTTTCCAACTTGCTGACCAAAAAAAGCGATGTAAAGGACCAATATAACCCAGGGCAAGTCTTTGGTTCGCATTGACATGAATAAAAACATTCCCATAGCAAATAAAAGGATACCAATTAATGGAACCCATCCAAAAGTGCTGATGGGAATTGAATTTACAATTAGATCATGTTGAGACAATCCAGTAATCTGAACACCAATTAAAACACCAAATAATAGTAAAAACAAGATAGTAACACCGTATATAGTTCTACTTGCTCCAGAAATCATGTCTCCAGAGGCCAGCTCAAACATACCTGTGGTGAGGGTGGCCCCTGGTAAGAAATAGGCCAGAGCTGGAACTAAGATGGTGAAAGACCCTACTAAAATTAGTCCTTCTTTTACTCCCCAAAATAATATGCTGGATACTATGAATGCTGCTAGTACAGGTAAAATAAGTGTTAATCGAGGTTTATTTTCACTTAAAATTAGTAATAAACTTACTATTCCTCCTAATAGTCCAGAAATAAGTAATTGTTGAGGGGTAGGTTGTAACAACATTCCTAATCCCAAGGCAAACAAGATATATCCGAATATTATCCCTAAAACTCCGAAACGGTGTTTTTGACATGTTATTTTTTTAAGACGTTCTTGTCCTTCTTTTGGCGTTATTTCTGCCTTTTCTGCTAAGTATATTAATTCATAAAGTTCTGAAACTTGATTTAGGTGAGAAAGGCCGGATATTTGGTTTACGGTGGTTAAAGGAGGTGATTCTTCATCTCCCAGTTTTATTATTAGAAAAGTGGTGAAAATAAGTATTTCCGCCTTAACTTCATAAGCTTTAGCTATATCATATAAAATTGATTGAACAGCCGTAACAGATATTCCTGCAGAAGTAAGGGACTTACCTAAACCCGCCATGAATTCTAAAAGTTCATGATTGAATTTTTTACCTTTATGCTGCTTTTCAGTGACGTTTAAGTCTGTTTTATTTTTTTTATCCATTTATATTTCCTCTAAATGGGATTATAAAATTCGCAGGATTAATTGAGAATAGGGAATTATAATTAAATATATTTAAATTTTTTCCTGTTATTTTATTTAGATCTTAATCAATTTAAGATATTCTAAGAGAAATTTAATAAACAAGTTTCATTATAAATTATATTGTTGTATACTAATGATTATATATGCTTATTATGAAAATAGGGCAATTAATTCTTTTATTTTTTATTAAATGGGATTAAATTAAGTTCCTATTACCGGCGGGTGAATTTAGTGTTATCTAAGAAAAAAAATCTTAAAAAGATGAAGAAATCTGAGAGAGAAGTAGCTAGTACTTTTGGGAGCCGTTATTTTTCGGAATCCATACCTAAATATGAAATTAGTGAAGAAGGAATGCCTCCCCGTGCAGCATACCAATTAATACATGAAGAATTAAATTTAGATGGTAATCCAGCCCTCAATTTGGCCAGTTTCGTCACTACCTGGATGGAACCCGAGGCAGACAAATTAATAATGGAAAGTATGGGAAAAAACTTTATTGATAATGATGAATACCCTCAAACTTCTAAAATCCAAGATAGGGTTATTAATATGCTGGCTCGGCTTTTTAACGCACCTTATGAATGTAAATCTATTGGTACCAGTGCCATAGGCTCCTCTGAGGCCATTATGCTGGGTCTTCTGGCCCACAAATGGACCTGGAAAAATCGCAGAAAAGCGGAAGGAAAACCCTTTGATAAGCCAAATATTGTAATGGGGGCGGATGTACACACTGTTTGGGAAAAATTTGCACTGTATTTCGACGTGGAGCTTCGTTTAATTCCTTTGGCAAAGGATACATATATTGTAACGGCCGAAGAAGTAGCCAAACAAATAGATGAAAATACCATATGTGTGGGTACGGTAATTGGAACAACATTCACTGGCCAAATGGATCCTATTAATGAAATTAATGACCTTTTAATGGATATAAAAGAAAAAAAAAGATGGGACATACCCATACATGTTGATGGTGCCAGTGGAGGATTTATAGCTCCTTTTATTTACCCTGATCTTTCATGGGATTTTCGCTTGGAACAAGTACGCTCTATAAATGTTTCAGGCCATAAATATGGTCTGGTATATCCTGGAGTAGGTTGGTTAGTATTTAAAGATAAAACTGATCTCCCAGAAGAGCTAATTTTCAAGGTAAACTATTTGGGGGGACTCATGCCTAATTATTCTCTCAATTTTTCCAAAGGAAGCAGCACCATTGTGGCCCAATACTATAATTTCCTTAGGCTGGGCAAAAGCGGATATAAAGATATAATGGAAAACATGCTTCAAAACTGCAAGCATCTGGCCGGAAAATTAGAGAAATCAGGCAAATTTGAAATTATTAACAAAGAAGTTATGTTTCCACTAGTGGCTGTTGGCCTTAAAGATGCAGATTTCACGGTTTTTCAACTTTCAGAAAAATTAAGGGAGAAAGGTTGGATAATTCCGGCTTATACCTTACCTGAAAATGCACAGGATGTGGCCGTACTGAGAATGGTCATAAAAGAAAACTTTGGTAGAGACATGGTCGATTCTCTTTTAGATGATATAATGGAGGCCTATGAGTATTTGGAAAAACAAAAAATTAGTAACCATAAAGAAAGGGAGAATCCAACTCTATTATATTAATATGATGTTAATATAGGATTTTTAAACCTGTTATTTTTTGAAAAAATTTTATAATTATATTATTCTTTTTTATTTTTCTTATTTTTAGTTTATAATTGATTTTATTGACTTGCTATTTATTTTTACTTGAACAATCTATTTCATGATTTAAGACTTGCTTCATGGTTTAATGGCACCATTTCATTTTCATCGGTTCTCTCTGGAAGTAATAATACCTCCGCAATGAAAAACACACCGCCCCTACAAATGTTCCGGTGGCTACTAGAAATTCATTTTTAGGGAGTCCCGTGGCCGGCATGACATAAGCTGAAATTGCAGAAACACCAAAGGCAATCGAACCTAAAAGATTTAAAAATGCAATTCTCCAGGAAATACTCTGGGGGTTCCAGGAAAGTAATGAATGTCCTACTTCTATCCATACCAGGCCACTGGCTATTAAAAAGCAAATGGAGCCGAAAATATCGGGATACCAGACCAGATGGTCTATTTGGGACATGGAAAGAGATTGGTGCATTGATTTTAAGGTATTCATATTAAAAAATAGTGTTCCTACGAACTGTACTACACTGGACCACCAGTCTATACGCCGTGGTTCTAAAGACAGTAAATGAAACTTTTCTTTCAATTTTTGCCCGGGAGGCTGGTGTGGACTATTAATTATTTCTAAATACTGTAAAAATGTGGCAATGGTGAAAAAGAGAGACCCTATAAAAAGGTTAAACCATTATAAAAATTACCAACCATGGAATGATATGGTGGAAATGAACCTAATCCAAAAAATAATGCTCCCATGGCAAATAAAATTCCTATCCACCATCCAATAGCACCTGGTGCCCACCAAGTTTATCCTGAGCTTTTATCCAGAGTGAAATGATGTTTACGGGCTTCTCTAGATTCCCAATATATTAATTTTTCTTCAGGATTTTTTAAGATCACACTGGTAATAAACGGCCCAATTGTTGTTGATTTTCCAGAAAAACCATCCTGGAGGCAGATTGATCCTATTTTTAGAAAAATAAATGGCTTTTTTTACTTTATTCTTCAATAAATTCCCTCAATTTGTCACTAACCATTAAAAGTCTGCTTCTGGGGTCCTGAATTATCCATCCACTATTAATTAGAATTTCTTCTATATCTAGCAACACATCATCTTCATCTTCATTTATAAGGCCGCCTAAGTGGAATCTAAATACCAGTGGGACCATTCCCCTATCTTGCAAGGGATTCAAAATATTATAAACTGCTGGAAGCAGCTCTGCACTGAAATTTTCTTCTTTCATGGCTGAAGTTTTAAAGATCTGCATTGGTTTACTAAAATAATCATATTAAACCCAGGATTTATTATATTATTTTTAATTTAGAGTAATAAATACTATGGTCTAAATTAAGATATTATTTAATATAATAAATGCTTTTTTTGGTTAATTAAGCGATAAATTTGTATAAAAAACTCTTTTTAATAAAATAAAACAAAATAAATAAAATTTAATAATAATTAAATAATGGAATTAATTTAAAATTAATAAATGGTGAATTGCACCATTTAACAGATTTAAGATCCTCCAGGGATTGGAATTGAGTGGTTGTATTTCCAAATTTGCCATTTATTTAATAGCAAGGTGGGTCGGGAAATTTTGGCCAGAGTCACTATCTCTGCAGCTTCCACAACTGTTTTTTCTTCTTTTGGTTGGGAAGCAGGAGTTAATCTCCATCGAGGATTGTACTGTTTTTCTATGCCCGTAACCCCATCAAAATCAGCAGAACATTTCAAACAGGTTAATTCTGCTTCAGCAACTCCTTTAGGGTTATAAGCCATAGTATGGGTATGACAGACGGGGCATTCATTTACCCAATATTTATAATGCCATTTATATTCATAATGGCTTGATCCAGGGCCAGATGGTTTAAACCATCCGGATATGATATCTTTTTGGTTTTTAACTTCCTTTGTGTTGTCGACTGCAAAAGATGCGCTAGAAAAAATAAGAGCGCAAAATAGTAGAATAGCCGAATATAATAAAAGCCGCGTGGGCGGCTCAATATTTTTTTCCATAAAATATCACTCAAGTATTGAAATTTTTATATATTCAAAAATTTTAGATTCAAAAACTTTTAGAATTAGTTTTAATAAATAAATTATCTTAGAAAATAGCCTAAACAAATTTTTCCAAGTGGAATACACTACTAATTTGTTTCAGTATACCTATGTGTAGTGAATTCACTATTTAAATGTTTTTAATTTTTAAATCATTTAAAATAGCCTTTAAAGATAATTAAATCTTCTTTAAGCGATAAAAATATTAAAAAAGACTTTCAGTATTTCCATTGGAGAATTGAGTTAAATATTCGATGCTAAAAAGGTAAAATCTCTGAAAAACTGGATTATAGTCTGTAAAAATATAGAATAATGATTCAAATATTAAATACTTTATGATTGATTAGTAATATGTTAAACCAAAAATTTAACAAGCATGTATGAAATTTTGAGGTGCTAAAATATCTTAAACTAATTAATGGGCACTTTTATGTGGGGGGTGTTTATTAATAACTCTTATTTTTCTTTAAAAATTTTGAAATAAGATTAATTGCATCTTATTTAATTTTTAAAGGAGAATTATTGGCGCATGGGTTTGATAGAAAAATATGTTTAAAGGTTTTCAAGACATTCATCACGTAACACTCTAGCATCGTCATTTTGAGAATTTATGAGTAAAGATTTATTAAATGCATCTACAGCTTCCTGAAAACGGCTTAATTCCATTAAAACCACACCTTTATTGCCCCATATTGCATCATTTTTCTTATCTAATTTCAATGCTTCTTCATAACAGTTCAATGCTTCTTTAAATCGTCCCAACTCCAAAAGAGCATTTCCTTTTCTATTCCATGCAGTTGCAGTAGGTTCATCCTCTAAAACCAGTTCTAATGCTTTATCATATGCTTCAAGCGCCTTTTCAGTTTCTCCCATATCGGTTAAAAGATTTCCACGAGCATTCCAAACTTCAGGATTGTCTGAATCAATTTTTAGAACGTTATTATATGTTTCTAGGGCTTCATAAGTTTTCCCCAGCATTTCTAGTATAAATCCTCTCCAATAGAGTATTACTGCGTTTTTAGGATCGATTTGCACGGCTTTATCACTGCATTTCAGGGCGTCATAAGGATGGCCTGAATTCAAAAGAGTTATGGCTTTATTATTTAGTATGTATTCATTTTCAGGTTCTATTTTCAAAGCCTTATTATAACAATTTAATGCTTCATCAAATTTCCCGAGCCGGGTAAGGTTGTCTCCCTTTTTATTTAAAATGTAAATATCGCTGGGATCGAATTTTAGAGCAGCAGTATAACACATAGCAGATTTATCATATTTTCCAGAATCAAATAATATATCTGCCCTTTGAGTTATCATTGCCTTTTCATCAATTTTTTCACCTTCCCAGTCTTTAATAGGAAGTTTCTTAAATCTTATGACTTGGAATAATGTATCTTTCTTTATTTCATCTAAGTACATCTTTTTAAATTCACTGGCCAAGTCAGATGCGTTCTTAAAACCTTCTTCTTGTGCTAATTTGTCGTTTTTAATCAGATTTTCAAATTTTAAAACTTCAACATCCACTACTTCTGCCTCAAAAATTTTGTTTCGCTCCTTTGAAACTAAATTCCAGTAGCAATGCAGTCTGTCACCTACTTTAAGAGGTTTTTTCCATAACTTACGAATGGTCATGGTTTTTTTACCAGTTATAAGATCGATATTGCGGCTTCCAAATGATAAAATTGGCAATTGTTTCCTCCTAGCAGCTAAATGATGATTTTTTGTTGATTTATAATGAATTTAATTTAATTTAGGTTGGTTGATAGATTTAGTTAATAGACTAGATATTAAAATATTTTTATTAAAATATTTTCTAATATATTTTATATTATTTCTTCCCCAAATTCGGCAGTTTTGATTTTTACTTTCTTTAAAACAGGTTTTATGCTTTCTGCCATTTTTCTAAGTTCTTGAGGAGAGGGGCTGGGCGTATTTTCTAATTCTGGATCAAGTACAACTCTATTTCTAAATTGCTGAATGGTATATAAATCACATTCTATCTCTCTTGAAATCTGTTTTATATCTTCAAATGAAATAAGGCCAGGTACATAAGTAGTTTTACATTCTAAAAATGTTGAATCTGAATTTAAAACTACTTCTAGAGATTTTTCAACATTATCTCCAATATCGGACCCTACAATTTTTTCATATTTATCAAATGGTGATTTTACATCAATTCCCACATAATCTACCAAATTTAATATTTTTTTAAGCCTTTCTGGATAACAGCCATTGGTATCAAGTTTAGTTTCCAGGCCATGGGATTTAGCATAATGCAGGAGTTCTTTAATTTCATTTAATTGCATTAAAGGCTCTCCACCAGTTATTACTAGCCCATCTATAAATTCCAAGGCATCTTCAATTTGTTTTAATACTTCTGGAATACTCATTTCTTCTCCACCATCAATTAATTCAGGATTATGGCAGTAGGGGCATCTTAGAGGGCATCCGCCCGTAGAAATAACTAGAGAAATACGCCCTGGAAAATCCAGGGATGATATGAATGTTCCACCTATTTTCATTTAATCATCGTTTTCTTTTATGTTTAGTATTTTCAGATTAAAGAGTTTATTTTTATTATTGCTAGGTTTAAGTTGCTTGTGTTAATAAATACAGGAGTATAATATTATTAAAATATAAAAATTGGGTTAACATTAGTTTAAAATCAATTTAAGATGAAACTAATTCTTTTAAAATTTTTACAAACTTCGCATCTTGTTTTAATGTACCTACACTGGCCCTAATCCAATATTCGTCAAGCCCTTTAAAGGAAGTACAATCTCTAACAATAATCCCATTTTTTAATAGTTTTTTACTTAATTCTGCTGCATTCATACCCGTTTTTCTAATATCCATTAACAGATAATTAGATTTTGATGCAAATATTTGTATATTATCTATTTTAGAAATTTCATCATACAAAAATTCTCTACTAGCAATAGAAAGTTCGGTTGATTTTTTAATATACTCCGTGTCTTTGAGGGTTGCTAGAGCTGCAGCATGGGAAAGTTTGGTTAAACTGAAAACTGGTTTGGCCCGATGCATGTATTCAATTATTTTGCTGTTGGATAGTCCGTACCCAATTCTCATACCGGCCAGGCCCAGAACTTTGGAAAATGTCCGCATAATAAATAAATTGGAATAATCATCCAGAAGATCCACATTATCTACAAGTGAAAACTCAAAATAGGCCTCATCAACCACAACCAATGCATCAGTAGCTTCTAATATGGTTTTTATATCTTTTTTATCAATTAAACCGCCGGTAGGATTGTTGGGGGTGCATAAAAATATTAATCGAGTCTTTTCACTGATAACATCCAGTACGGATTGCACATCCAGTTTATTTTCTTCAACATCCCAGCGAGCATAAACTGGAACGGCCTCATAATTCTGTAAAGTGTATTCATAGTACATATAAGATGGTAAAGCTACTATAAATTCACATCCAAGGTCTATGAAAGTTTTTCCCAGCATTTCTATGATTTCATCAGCACCATCTCCGCCAATTATCACCTGCTCGGGTGAAACTCGGGAATAGCGAGCTATTTCTTCTTTAAGATCACCCAGGCCGGATTCTGGATACTGACTGATTTTACTGATTTCTGATTCTACAGCCACCATGGCCTTTGGAGATGGTCCCATGGGGTTTTCATTGGATCCTAATTTTATAATATCTTCCTTTTTAAGGTTGTATTCTGCTGCAATTTCATTAATAGACCTTCCAGGAACATAAGGGTCCAGTTCATTGATAATTTTACGTACTTTGACCATGAAAATCACTATTAGTGTATTTATTCTAAATTTTTCATTCTTAATTTTAAATTGAGGATTAATTTTTTAAAGTTAATCAGATATCAATAATTTTTAACTCAGGTAACAATTCTATTCTAATAAAATTAATTTTAAAATTGATCATAATCTCTTCGAGAGTTTATTGTTAAATAAAATATAAAAATTGAATATTATAAATTTATTTAATTGATTTGAATTGATGATTCATTTTATTAAATTTCGGGATTTTATTTCATGATTGAATTTTTTTCATCAGAGTGTTTCTTAGAAAGCTCCACATATCTAAGGGCGTTGTCTTTAATGGATTTTATCTGTTCTTGCGACAAGCTTCTAACAGCTTTAGCTGGTAAACCAATTATTAAACTTTCTGGAGGGAATTTTTTACCTTCTGTCACCACCGCTCCCGCACCAATGATGGAATTTTCTCCAATTTCAGCTCCATTTAATATGGTAGCATTCATGCCCACCAAGACATTGTCACCTAATTTGCAGCCATGCACAACTGCACCATGGCCTATGGAAACATAATCTCCTACTTCTACTGAATATTCTCTGGAAGAATGAACCACGCAATTATCCTGAACATTAGAAAAATTGCCTATGATTATAGATTCAATATCTCCTCTTATGACTGCATTGTACCATAATGAAGAATCTTGGCCTATTTTAACATTTCCTATGATGTGTGAACCCGGAAATATTTTTGTAGTGGGGTGGATTTTTTTGGATTCCATAATAGATATCATATTATCTATTATGTTTTAATTATTCTAAAACTAGTATTTTTGGATATTAAAAAATAAAAAAGTGAAAATGTTTAAAAGTCATCTAAACATTTTCTAAAAATAATGGAGTACAAAAAGTTGATCCACTTTTCCCAAATGTTCTGACAAGATCCATTTTGTTTAATAGTTACATCATCGGATCCCTCAAATTCAAGGTATTGGTCATTGGAGAGTATTTTTCCCGTGACCGAAACGGTAGCATTGGTTATTGAATTTGAAAATAAGTTTTTAATCTTATCTTTTTCAAACTTAACCACTAAAATTCCATTTTTAACCTTGTATTTAGAAGCAGAAACACTTTTATTTCCATAAGACAACTTGATGCTGTTAACATCAATATTATTTGCACTGTAGCTAGAAGGTAGAGTTATATATGCTGTGACCCATTTTCCATTACTTTTCATGTTTATGGTATCTGGATCAATAACTAAATTCACTGAAATTGGTTTAACTGAGACGAGTAACGTATCTGTGCTGTTCTCGCCGCTGTTATCAGTCACGGTTAATTTAACAGTGTAATTGCCTTTATTGGAGTACTTATGTATTGGGTTTAGTGTTCCGGTGGTGGTTGTTCCGTCTCCGAAGTTCCAGGTTATGGTGTGTGTGTCTAAAACTCCAGGATCCGTGAATTTACCACTGAAATTGACTTGATTTCCAACTATTGTGCTCTGATCT
The DNA here is from genome assembly GCA_030656015.1 of Methanobacteriaceae archaeon. Classification (NCBI taxonomy): domain Archaea; kingdom Methanobacteriati; phylum Methanobacteriota; class Methanobacteria; order Methanobacteriales; family Methanobacteriaceae; species Methanobacteriaceae archaeon. Next base: position 4,016 of record JAUSNX010000012.1, on the reverse strand, counting down.
AAACCAGCATTAACTGTAGGAAGAACATTATTCACCGTTATTTTTAATGTTTTTGTAGTTGTTGCATTGTCATTGTCGGTTATTGTTAGTGTTGTTGTGTAGTTTCCGTTGTCTTGGTAGGTGTGTGTTGGGTTTAGTGTGTTGGTGGTGGTTGTCCCGTCTCCGAAGTTCCAGGTTATGGTGTGTGTGTCTAGTATTCCTGGGTCGGTGTAGGTGGCGTTGAATTGTGTGGTGTCTCCTTCATTTATGGTTTTGTTTGTTCCGGGGTTTACGATTGGTGGTAGGTTGTTTACGGTTATTGTTAGTGTTTTGGTTGTGGTTGCTCCGTTGTTGTCGGTTATTGTTAGTGTTGTTGTGTAGTTTCCGTTGTCTTGGTAGGTGTGTGTTGGGTTTAGTGTGTTGGTGGTGGTTGTTCCGTCTCCGAAGTTCCAGGTTATGGTGTGTGTGTCTAGTGTTCCTGGGTCGGTGTAGGTGGCGTTGAATTGTGTGGTGTCTCCTTCATTGATTGTAATGTTTTCTGCTGCGTTTACAATAGGGGCTGCATTGTCAACTGTTACTTGGGTAGTAGTTGAATTGGTTAAATTTCCATCATTAACTTCCAATTTAACTATTCCCATCCAGTCATCAACCCACTTATGAGTAATTATTGAATTAGTTAGCCACTCAGTATCCCAGATTCCGTCATTATCAAAGTCCCAGCGGTATGTAAGGTTATCTCCATCTGGATCACATGATGTAGATGCATTAAAGGTTATTTCTGAACCTTCTTCTCCTAAATAAGATTCTAATAGGTGGGCCATTGGTGCTAGATTGGTTATTATGGTGGTCATTGCATCTGGTTCTCTTGGAGCTAACTCTGTGTTAACTACGTTGTCTTCTGCTATACTAAAGAATTTATATGTATGACCTAAAGTTCCATTATATGTCGCGAAAGTTTCATTGGTTTCTAACCAAATGTTGTATGATCCATTATTATCTGAAACATATATTGTATATTTGGATATTCCAGATCCATTATTATCGTTTCCAATCCATGAAACTTCAAAATCTGTCTGATTAGTATTCCCTGGGAGTTGAATTACATTACTTGTTGGTTTTTCATCATCTATTGTGTTTATGACTTCATTGGTTTCTATTGGGTCATTGTTGTCAAATATTATCCAAGCCTTGTTTTTCAATGTTGTTCCGGAGGTTAGATTTAATTTTGGTTGAATAGTGTACCTTACAGCCCCTTCTCCCTCAGGTTGGATAATATTGGGTGGTAAAAATCCAGCTAGAGGCTTGGTTGTCATTAAACCCGTATCTGGATCTATTGAAATAAATTCCCATTTAACTAGTCCTGTTTCATAATCTATAGTTCGATTAATTTTTACTATTAAATTTTGGTATGGTCGTAAATCAACTAAATCTTGCCAAGAGGGTATGGTTTGATTACCAATTTTTATATTCCCAAATTTGAATGTTCTCCAATCAAAGTTTTCATCCAACTGATCCAGAATTACGACTTTCTGTGCAGGTGCTGAAGCATTTTCCATATTTTCAAAATTTATTATATATGGGATTGTTTGTATATAAGGTATAAATCCTTGATCACCTTCACCGCCAATTCCTATTTTATTATTAGGGTCTCTTGAACCTATTGCAGTTATTTTTACACTATCTTCTCTTGCAAATCTAATTTGAGCATCTAATCCATACTTTAACTCATACCTAAACTCATAATTTAAGTCTGACGGGATAGTTTCGTTGTCCATTAGATCTCTACGTATGGTTATGGGCTGTATTCTACCGGCTTCATCGACATAAACTGTATTGACTATTATTGTTCGATTGTAAATTTGTCCACCGAATTCAGCATTTTTTCTAGATTCATTTAGATCGAATGCTAATTCTATTATTTTAAAAGGAGGAAATCGTTCTGAAATTGCTGCTGTTAGTACTTTTATGGAATTGCTTATTTGAAGATCATTATAAAAAGAGGTATTTCCTTTATATGATTTTCCAATAGGTGTCCATTCACTTCCATTTAATTTTTGTCTGAACTCTAAACCTGACTGGTATACTTGTGTGTCTTCCGTACCAAAAATTGAAACTTTAAGAGATTCTGTTTTTGTATAAACTTGTCTAGGTGGTATGTCTGCCGGTAGGGGTCCTGCTTGTATTGTTACTGAGAGCTCAATGCATGATCCCGGAGCAATATTTGGTAATGCAATAGTTGCAGGTTCCTCTTTTGAAACCATTTTTGACATTTCTTCTTGAGTTAGTAAGTATTTATATGCTTTTTCGGTTGTATTCCCTGATTTTATAGTTGAAATTAATCTTACTCCAGTTATATTAAAGAATTGGTCGTTTTGTTCCATTTTTATGTAGATAAGTAGCTGTCCAGTATCTATAGTGCCCAAGTTTGTTATGTAAACTGGTTGTTCAACAGATTGGCCAAATCTTACATAAGTCTGTGAATTGATATCTAATGGTGGTAATGAAACATAGAGTTCTATATGGTTCTTTGCAGTCTCCACATATTTTTGATATATTTCTTTATATATTGGTGGATACTGGTCTCCATCTCCATCTCCATCTCCATCTCCATCTCCATCTCCATCTCCATCTCCATCTCCATCTCCATCTCCATCTCCATCTCCATCTCCATCTCCATCTCCATCTGGCAATGTTGCATGTGCTGGATCAATAACTGGTAACAAACATTCTAATGGGCCCGCAGGATATCCTACTGCTCTTTGTGTTATATTATTTTCAAAGCAGTATTCTTTCCCATTTAATATGACCGATATTTTATAAGGGGCTTGTGAAGAATTTTCTGTACGATTATACCATGCAGCATTATCTAGTTTGAACAAACCATGTGAATTAGTGATACCCTGACCTATTATAGTTCCATTATTATTTTTGATTGTTATTGAAGCATTTTCTACTTGATTTCTGTTTTTGTCTAAAACAACGACATAAAATTCCCAAGTTGGAGTTATGATGGAGTTATTACTAAAAGTCGTTTTAGTTTCATCATATGTTGAATATGCAATATCTGCTTTGGAATTATTCATTGAAATATCATTTTCGAGATTGTTTAAAATTAAGCTATTTAAAACTAAACTCACGGATGAGATGGAGGATAGTCCATTTTTATTAAATCTCAATGTGTTCTCAAACAGTAAGTTAGAGTATGATGATTCTATTAAACATCCATTTAAAGAATTGTTAAGGATTTCATTGTTAACAATATTATTTTTTGTTGCAGAAACGATTCTTAGCCCAATAACATTTTTAGTTATATTATTTTCAGAAATTAAATTATTTGAAGTTCTATAAACACGTATTCCTTCTTGATTTCCTTTTATTTCGTTTTCGGAAACTTGGTTATTGGTGGATCCTATATAGACTCCTACGGCGTTATTTGTAATTGTATTTTTAGAAACCTTGTTGTTTGGTGTGGTTAAGGAAATTCCAGTGCTACAATTCATAATTGTATTTCCTGAAATGCGTGCTGAAATCAGTGAGACTCCAGTAGTACAATTAAAGATAGTGTTATTGTAGAAATTTTCATTTGTACTTATGGAAACTCCTGTAGCACCGTTTGAAATATTATTTAAGGTTACTGTGTTATTTGTTGAGCTTAGGGTCAGTCCTATGTTGTTGTTGATGAACGTATTTTGTTTTATGGTGTTGTTTGAGGTAGAAATTGTAATTCCATCGGTGTTCTCAGCAATTAAATTATTAATAACGCTTTGGTTACCACTTATTAAACATATTCCTCCTTTATTCCATCTATAAGGTGGACTGTATCCGTTTTTAGCGATTATATTGTTGTTGATGATGTTATTCATACCATTAATTTGTATTCCGGCTGCTCCGTTATTTGTGATTTGGTTTTGTGTTAGTGTGTTGTTTTGTCCGTTGGTGTCGATTCCGTATCCGGTGTTGTTTTGTAGGTTGTTGTTTTGTATGATTGTGTTGGATCCGATGGTTGTTAGTCCTGTTCCACTGTTTTGTGTGATGTT